>WHTS01000154.1 GCA_009377585.1 Betaproteobacteria bacterium | reverse complement strand
TTTCAGCATATTCCCGTAGAGATCGCCGCGCATTCCGGCCATCCCCGCCTCGATGTCGGCGCGGCTGCCGACCGAGGGCAGATAGAACAACGAGGTTTTCATTCGCACCTCCCTCTGATCGCACCGAGCCTCATACGTGCGTGGCGCAAGCAGCGAGTCTAAAGCATGGCGAGTGCCGCGGCGATTGCTGCCCTGCGATATGGCGCATCGACGATTGCTGCCGTCGGGCGGATCGCAGGATGAAGCGGGCCATCGACTCGGCTTTTGATATCCTGGCGTAGTCGAAGGGGAGGAGGCGCCATGGATCGATCGCCACGCTTCACGATCGCAGCGCGTAGTAATGGAATGGACGCCCCCTTTCTCAAACGCCATCGAGGTGCCAAAGTGGAGGTGCGTGCGGATCGGGATGAGGCAGCCGTCGTCTGCTTGAGCCGAGACGACTCTACTCGATGGGAATAAAAAGACTCAACCGCAGCCCGTCCAGACCCTCAGAAAGATGCCCTTTTCCGGTCGTGTCCTCGGCGAGCAGCACCTCCCCGGGTCCGATGATTCGGCTTTCGCCATCGCTCGCCGTGATCTTGACGCTCGACTGCAGATTCACGATGTACTGACGGCGCGGCGCGGTGTGCCAATCGACCGTATTCTCGGGTTTGGTTTCACGAAAGATAATGCCATTGGCAGGAAGCCGCGCCGAGAGCCTGCTTCCTCGCCGTTCCTCCGCCCAATCCACCTCGATGTCCCTGAAATGCGTTTCGCCGTTCTCGTCGGTGTAGATATTGTGTATGCGCATATTGCCTCCTTTGTGGTCGGTGATATGGAGCGGATCGTGGTTGCTCGCACCGGATTTAGCGCCCCAAGGTGGCGCTCGGGATATACGCCCTATACGGTGCTCGCAAGCACCTCGTGAATAGCGAAATTGGGCGGGTTCCGTTCGGGCCAAATCCTAGCGCCAATAAGACCTAAAATAAGAAGGACAATGTGAGCGTCGACTTCGAAGAGCTTGACTACCGACGTACGCCCCTCGGGGATCTGATCCTGCGACGCCGCGCACAGTTATCCCTCGGGGTAGAGGTATACGAAGTGAAGCTTGGCGATGAATTCTTGATGTCGAGCCTTTTTACTGCTGGTGAAGTGGCTCTGGCAGATCTTGCACTTTCGAAGCGAAACGCTCCGCTCGATGTGGTGGTCGGTGGTCTAGGACTCGGGTACACAGCTCACGCTGTACTGCGTTACCCGGAGGTCCGGTCCTTGCTCGTGGTGGAGGCACTCGAGGTTGTAATCGATTGGCATCGTCGCGGCTTGGTTCCCTTGGGAAACGAGCTCGTGGCCGATCCGCGCTGCGAATTCATCAACAGGGACTTCTTCGAAGCATTCAAGTCGCACGGCATTGATCCGAATTCTCCCTCGAGGCGGTTCCACGCAATCTTGGTAGATATCGATCATTCTCCTCGGCACGTGCTGCATCCGAGTCACAGCGCACTTTATCAGCCCGCAGGACTCAAGCATCTTGCTGCACAGCTACACGGCGGCGGGGTATTCGCGCTGTGGTCGAACGATCCGCCCGACGAAGAGTTTTGCAACGCGCTCGCGTCGGTCTTTCCGCAGTACGAAGCGCATGTCGTCAGGTTTCCCAATCCGCTTCAGAATCGAGAAGCTGCAAATACCGTCTACGTAGCCTATATTTAGACCACTGCACAGGCCTCCGGCCGGATCCTTGCCATTCCAGACGTGCTCGACCCAGAGGAAGCGATATCAGGGGTAAGCGAGCCATGGTCACCCGGACATTCGAAGGAGCGTAGTACGTATCGGGACGAACTAGCTTGGCACCCCGGGGTCATGAGTCCCCCGCAAACGCTTTTGCAACGGTTCGGTAATGCCTTGTCCAGCGTTGTATAGCAAAGTGGCAACAGCTACTCAACTATTCTATCGCGCCGCCGCTTGAGGCTCTCAATTGGGAAAGTGGACTACGATGTTCGATCGATTTCGCGTTGAACCAGGTCGATTCCCCGGCACCGTGCTCGTCACCGGCGCGGGCGGCTGCATCGGAAGCTGGGTCGTCGCGACTCTGGTGCGATCCGGGGTCGCGGTCGCGGCGTTCGATCTCACCGAGGACAAGCGTCGCCCCCGGCTGCTCCTGCACGACGACGACCTCGCTCAGGTTCGCTGGATGACCGGCGACATCGCGGACACGGCCGCGGTCCGCGAGGCTGCCGAGACCTCGGATGCGTGCGCGATCATTCACCTTGCCGCATTACAGGTTCCGTCTGCAAGGCCGACCCCGCGGCTGGCGCGCGTGCAAACGTGGTTGGGACGGTCAATGTCTTCGAGGCAGCGCGTGCCCTGGGGATCACCCGCATCGCCTATGCGAGCTCCGTTGCGGCTTACGGTGCACTCGAAGACGGCGGCGCTATGCCGACGCTCTATGGCGCCTACAAGTATTGCGACGAGCAGATCGAGAAGGTATACGCGGCGGACTGGGGTATTCACAGTCTCGGCATCCGCCCCGGCGTGGTCTATGGCGTCGGACGCGGCGTTCTCCGCACGAGCCCTGATCACCGCAAACCGGCGGACTTCAGCCGCGGAAAGATCACGTCGCGGAAGGAAGCGACCTCGTCTTCAGGCGCAGCGAAAGTCTGGAACGGCATGAGGTAGATGTTGCGCACGCCGAGCTTCGTCATCTCGATGATGCGCTCCGCGCAGTACTCGGGCGTGCCGGCAAGTCCCAGCGCGTCGCAGATCTGCGCGACGGTTTCGTCCGGCACGAAGGACGTCACCTCGATCGCCTCTTCCCAGTTTTCCGCATGCGAGAGATCGGGATAGACCTTGTCCACCGCCTCCGGCGTCTTCACCTTCGGCCAGCGGATGCCGATTTTTTCCAGCCAGTCGCCTTTGCCGTAACGCAGCGCCCAGTGCACGGCAACCGGACGCGCGACTCGGCGCGCAGCGGCCATCGTCGAGGCCGTGCCGACGCGCACCGCCCACTTGATCTCGAGGTCTTCCAGGCGGCGGCCGGACTTCTTCGCGCCGCGCTCGACGAGATCGAGCGCCCGCTCGACGATCGGCTTGTTGAACCCGACGAGGAGCAGCACGCCGTCGCCGATCTCGCCTGCGAGCTCCATCGCTTTCGGCCCCGACGCGGCCATCAGCACCGGAATGCGCCGGCCGGACGCATAGCTCAAGCCCGCAGGGGTCCCATTCCAGTTGACCTTGCCACCAGCGAGCAACGTCTTCACGGTGCCGATGCACTCGCGCATCTCGGCGAGCGTCGCGGGTTTGCGCCCGATCGTCGCTGCCGAGCTGTAGCCGGTGCCGATCACGCACTTGATGCGGTTGGGCGCGATCTCCTCGACGGTCTGGATGCCACTTGCGAGCACCGCAGCGTGGCGCGTGAGCGGATTGGTGACGGCCGGAAAGAGCTGCATGCGCTTCGTATGCGCGGCGGCGTGGCCGAGGATGACGAACGTATCGCGGCCGATCATCTGGCTGTCGAGGATGCCGGCGCCGTCGAAGCCGGCGGCCTCGATACGCTGGAAGAGTGCCATCAGTTCGGGCAGCGGCGCCGTTCCGGGCACGCGCATGTGGACACGGACCGGTTCGGTCATGGCCTTGCTCCTGGTGTAAGGGTGTCGAATCGTCGGAAACTATAGCGGCAAACGAGCACCGGCGCATGACTTCTGATGCAGCGCGCACGTTGTGATTGACCGCTCGCAGGGCCGGGGGATACAGTGGCGGTTAGTGAAAAAGGTAGTTTGAATATCCTATCCGCAAGGATCACTTCGCTTCCTGTCATCCTGACTACTATCGGGCTTTTCCCTAAGTGCCCGACGCGTGATTCCTCACACCCAATCCCTCTCCCGGTAGGGGGGAGGGAAGCGTCCAGCCTGAATGGGCTGTCACCCATTCAGGTATTCAATGGCGAGGAGGTGCGCACTGTCCTGAAACGAAACGCGTGGTTCTCTAGATAGTAGAAACCGGGCGCGTTGCGCTGGATCGTCCAGGTCGAGCGAACGTTGTTCGCGCCGTGGTGCGTGGCGGGGCCTCGATGTTCCCGGGGCTCGCCATGATGCCGGCGGTGCTTCGTCCAACCTGTTGGGCGATTGGCTGCGGGACCATTTCGATCCCCAGCCGAGGATGTAACGCAACGACCGATAGGAGGACGGACCATGAAGGCTAGATCGTTTTCGCTATTCGCACATGTGCTTACGGCGATCGTCGTCGTCCTTGGCAGTGCGCTCACCCCAGGGTGGGCCGAGGCGGCGGTCAAGAAGCTCATCTTCGCATCTGCCGGCTTCCACGAGAGCAACCGCTTTTGGACCATTTCGCGTCCGGACCACCTGCAGTTCGAGCCGTTCTGGGAGACGCTGGTCGGCATCGATCCGAAGACGGCGCAATACATCCCGATGCTGGCGACGAAGTGGGAGCATAGCCCCGACTTCAAGGAGTGGACCTTCCAGCTGCGCAAGGGGGGGCAGTTCCACAACGGCTACGGGGAGTTCACGTCGGCGGATATCAAGCATTCCCACTCGCTGCTGATCCGCCCGGATTCGACCGCGACGCTGCGCGCGTTCTGGGCTACGGTCGATGAAGTAGTTCCTGTCGACAGTCACACCGTCAAGTTCCGATTCAAGCATCCGGCGATGCCCCCGTCGATGATGTTCGGCGTTTCGCGCTCCGGCGACCTGCGCATGACGAGCAAGGCGCAGTGGGACAAGGAGGGGATCGACGGCATCGACAAGAACCCGGCCGGCACCGGTCCCTTCATCTACAACGGGCGCAAGACCGGTCTGAACGTCACCTACAAGCGCAACGACAAGCACTGGTCCGGTAACAAGGTGGAATTCGAGGAGCTCGAGTTCCGCATCGCCCGCGAGGAAGCCACGCGACTTGCCCCGGAAAGCCGCTCAAGTTCCAGATCTGGACCTTCACCGAGCCGGGTGAGTCGGAAGGGCCCGCCGTCGCCGACGCGCTTGCCATCTATTTCAGGAACGTCGGCGTCGACGCCGAGGTCCAGATGCACGACTGGGCGAAGATCCGCTCGACGTATCGCAACAAGCAGAGCAAGAACTTCATGTGGACGAACATCATCGGCTGGCGTCCTTCGGACCAGGGCGTGCGCAACTTCTTCCACAGCAAGGGCAGCAGCCACCACTACGAGGACGACTTCATCGAGAAGACGTACGGCGAAGTGCTGAGCTCTACGGACGCCAAGAAGCGCCACGCGCTGATGCAGAAGATCGGCGACCACATCCAGAACGAGTTCGTGGACATCCCGCTCTTTTGGTTCAGGAACGAAGTGTTCGCCAACCCGAAGGTCGTGGCGAGTTGGACGTATCCGGGCCCGGCCGCCGGCCGCTCCTCGCACTTCGAGCTCATCAAGCTCGTCAAGTAGTCGACGTCTGACCTACCGAGGGAAGCCATGCTTGCCCTCGGTCGGCCTCGAAAGCCTAGGGAAGCAGACTTTGAACCGCTAGGCTGGGTGCCCGTCGCTCAAGAGCGCGATGCGCTGTGGGTCGCGGCGCATGGTGGAGACGGCCGCCCACCTGGTCGATCGCGTCATCCCGCGGGTGCCGGTCAGGCAATGGGTGCCGTCGTTTCCTATCCGCCGCGTATTCTGTTCGCCGCAGCGCTATTGCGCTTGAGCCGTTCGTTGGCGATCGCAGGGCGGACGATGTACCGGCACAATCGTTCGAGTTTCTTGCGCTGATGCGCCCCAACACACTGCGGCATGCAGGCTGAATCCGTACGCATCGGCGCACACGGTCGCTATAGTTTTCTCGTCCCGGCTGGCCACAGTGCGCACTCAGCACCTTCTGTCCGGCGCGCGGGCCAAAGGCGATGTGATACGCGCACGCGGCATTGCGTTCGAGAAGGCGCAGGCGCAATATCTTTCAAGAAAGCAGCCGATATTCACAGTTCGCGCAGCCGCGGCAACAACAGCGGCGGGGACTAAAAAAGACCAAACGAGGAGGAACCATGAAATATCTGCGTACTCTGAAGAGCGCTGCCCGCGCCGCGCTCGCCGTCGCCTTTGCCGGCACCGCCCTGTCCGTCGCGGCGGCAGCGCCAATCAATTACGAGGGCGGCCGGGTTGAGCTCATCGTGCCTTTTTCGCCTGGCGGCGGTGCCGATACCTATGCGCGGGTGGTGGCGCCGTATCTCCAAAAGCATTTGCCCGGCCAGCCGACAATTCTCGTGCGCAATATTCCGGGCGGCGGCTCGGTTCCCGGCGCGAACCAGTTCGAGGCGAAGGCGAAACCCGACGGATACACTGCGATGGCGATCTCGTCGTCCACGTTGTTCAATTCAGTACTGGCGAAGGAGAAAGTCCATTACAAGGTGGGCGGCTGGGAGCCCATCCTGCTCTCGCCGCAGGGCACGGTCGTGTACGTCTCCGCCAAGCTGGGCGACGTGAAGAGCGTCAAGGACATTGCAAATCTCAAGAAGCACAAACTGCTCTTCGGCGGCAAGACGCCGACCAGCTCCGAGATGCGGATGGTCCTCGCCATGGAATTGCTGGGCGTCGACGTAAATTACGTCTGGGGGGTCGAACGGGGTCCGGCGCGTCTCGCGATGGAGCGGGGCGAGCTCACCATCGGCTACGATACGACCTCCGCCTACATGAAGAACGTAGCGCCCCTCGTCAAGAAGGGCAAGTTCTATCCGCTCTTCACCTTCGGCCTGCGGGACAGCAAGGGCAAATTCGTGCGCGATCCGAATTTTCCGGATCTGCCGAGCTTCGTGGAAGTGTACGAGAAGGTACACGGCAAGAAGCCCTCGGGCCCGGCGTTTTCCGCTTACACGACCGTTTTCCAAATGGCGATCATGTGCAGCAAGGGCATCGTGCTGCCGCATGGCACGCCGCAGCCTATCGTCGATGTATGGAGCAAAGCGGTGCAAGCAATGCTGAACGATCCCCAATTCCAAAAGACAGCGTCCGACATCGTGGGAGAGTACCCCCAGTTCCTGGGCGAAGATGTCCGGCCAGTCCTGAAGGAAGCCAGCGACTTCACGCCGGAAGGCTGGGCCTGGATCAAGAAGTTCATGAAGGCCCACCTGAACGTGAACCTTTAGGCGGCGCGGCCTTTCAAGAACTTTGCCACAGAGCACGCAGAGGAGGATCTCCCAAGCTCGCTCGCTTCACGTACGCCGGCAGTCGTTGCGAAATTCTCCGCATCGCTCCTATGCTAGCGGGCTGGTTCCTCATGACGAATCGCGCGCACGGACCGAGGAGGTGCAGATGAAGAGGCTGAGGGCTATTGCTGTCCTGGCGTTCGTCGCGGCGACGAGCGCATGGGCGCAGAACTATCCTGCGCGACCGGTTAACCTCGTCGTGCCTTTTCCTCCCGGCGGTATGACCGACGCCGTGGGCAGACCCTTGGCAGACGGGATGCGCGCCTCCCTGGGCCAGACGGTCGTGGTCGAGAACCTGGGCGGCGCAAGTGGTTCCATCGGCTCGGGGCGCGTGGCGCACGCAGCCTCGGACGGGTACACGATTCTTCTCGGCATCTGGAACACCCACGTCTCGGTCCCGAAGCTCGTGAAGCTCGACTACGACGTGGTGAAGGACTTCGCGCCGATCATCTACATGACGGATGCGCCGCTGCTCTTGACGGCGCACCGGTCAGTGCCGGTATCGAGCTTCAAGGAGCTGGTCGAGTGGCTCCGCGCCAACCCCGACAAGGCCTCGTCGGGCAGCGCCGGCATCGGCAGTCCGCCGCACCTGCTCGACGAATTGGTACGCAAGCATACGAAGACGCGCTTCCAGACGGTCCACTACCGGGGCGCGGGACCGATCATGAAGGACCTCATGGGTGCACAGATCCAGATGGCGTTCCTCAATCCCGCTACAGCCTCGCCGCACGTCCGCTCGGGCGTGATCAAGGCGCTGGGCGTGACGAGCGCCCAGCGCCTGAAGATCCTGCCCGAGGTGCCGACCATGGCCGAGGCGGGATTCCCGGGCGGCATGGAGTTCTCGCTCTGGTCGGGACTGTACGCTCCGAAGGGCACCCCGCCCGAGATCATCGACAAGCTGAACCGGGCGGCGATGGACGCGCTCGCCAGTCAAAAAGTGCGGGACCTGTACGCCAAGCTGGGGCTGGAAATCGCTCCCCGGGAGAAACAGACGCCGCAAGCTCTCGCCGAGTTGCAGCGCACCGAAATCGCGAAATGGTGGCCGATCATCGACGCTGCGGGAATCAAGCCGCAATAGCACCTCCAGCCTGGCCCTGATCCGTGCCTTGTCCCTTCAGCTACCGACGGCCTCAGTACCGCGGGTTGGTGCTGCCTCGGCCGAAAATTGGATAGAAAGGGGGCGACTTCATCGCGGTTCCAATAGGTCACCGCGATGAAGTGAACGCGACGCCGAATCAGGCAACCTTCGCCAGTTCCTGTGTGGCTAATTGCGCCGCCAGCACCGCGGCGGCTTCCTTCTCCACTACCGTTCCCTTGAAGAAATCGGGATTTTGCTTGCCCCACAGCCGCACGGCATTGGCGAACACGAAGTCGCGGAAGTTGTCGGCAGTAATGTACCCCTCTTCCACCAGTTCGTACGCTTCGGGCAGCGGATCGCGATAATCGATCACGTCGAAGTGACCGATATCGGAACTGTAGATTGCATTGAGCTGCGCGCCAAACGGATTACCGCGACCAAACGCAGTGGCATTCACGCGGTCGTCGGCTTCACAGCCGAAATAGTACGGCTTGACATACAAGTCGACCCAGTCCTCCTTGCGCGTGATCTTGCATGCCGCATAATCGTCGAGCTCCGTGCGATTACCGGTAAGCCGCATGCCTTCGGGATCGGGCCAGCCGTCGCGCGCCTTGAGCGCCTCAGCGATGTCCGTGTAGCCATGGTCCTCGACCAGCCTCAGCAGCAGCTTGCGATCCAGCTTGTCCGGGTCCATGCGCTTCAATGCCGGCGCGCCCTTGCGCTCCCAATGCTCGATCAGGTCGCAGAACAGCTGGACACCCCAGCCCACCCCGCCCTCGAGGAACGCGAAATTGAGCTCGGGGAAACGCCGCGTCACGCCGCCGAGGAAAATGCCCTTGGCTGCCGCATGCCCCGCCGCCGCGAAATGGCCGATGTGGTTGTAGACAAAGTTGCTTGGTGAATTGCGCAAGCCGAAGCTGTTGCCCGCGCTATGGAAGGTCGGCGGCATTCTGACTTCGACGCACTTTTTCCATACCGCATCGTAATCGTACGGGCTGTCGATGCCGAACACGTCGTAGCATACGGATTCCACACCCGGCCCGGACTTAGGTTGCGCCACCGGCCGCGCTATGTTGCTGCCGAACATGCCTGCCTTCAGGCCGAGTTGCCGAGTCACGAACTCAAGTTCGTCTATGGCTTCCTCCGGCGTATGCATCGGAATGATCGCCGCCGGCGTCAGGCGGTCTTCGAGACCGCGGAAGTACTCCGCCGTCACGATGTTGTAGGCGCGGATCACCGCACGACGCGTCTCGTCGTCCTTGATGCGCGGCAGGCGCAGGCCCGCAGTGGGATAGACAATCGCAAAATCGCTCCCGATTTCATCCAGCCGCTCATAGAGCATTTTCGGCATCATCGCGGTCGCACGATCGAGCGTGTTCTCCGCCTGGCGGTTCCAGAAACCCGGCATGGCCACGCGCTTGAGATCGCGCTCGCGCGGCGTCATTTTGAGAGTCTCGTTGGTGCTCTCCATTGCCGCGATAAAGCCGTCAGCGGCCTTGTTACCATGCGCTTTGCGCATTTTCTCGGCGAACACTGGCGTGTACTCCAGCCAGTGGCCGTCGGCATCGATTACTGAATGCTTCAGCCCCGAATGGATGGTCGCGGGACTCAGATGCTGGCTCATGCTGATCTCCCATTGAAAGGTGAAACACGTACTGCGCCGACAAGCCTGAGCCGCGCACCGGAGGTTGTCAATCGTTGGAACAGTGCGATGGAGACAATAGATTTTGTGCAGGTGCAAAACAAATTCAAACGGCGAGCTCGACGGACAATGGCAGCTGCGCGAGATTTGCGTAACTTTGTTAGGACGAGTCGGACAAGTCCGGCGAGATTGGCGACGTGCTGTCGGATTTAACGATATAGCGATCAACTACTTACGCGTACGGCGAGCCCTAGGAACCAGGGGTCGCGGGTTCGAATCCTCCCGGGCGCGCCAACTTCCGCCGAATCGACTATTTTCTGCGATCCGCTGCGGCGGGTCACGCCAGCAGACATTCGGTGTCGTAGGACAGGCGGTGTTTGGGTGGCATTCGGCGTTCGCATCAGTGCGTTGCTCATGATGGGCCAATGACTGGGGTTACTGCCAGCCGGCTATCTGTCGCTTACGTTCCATGAATAGTACTCTTCGAAAATATGCCGTGCGATGTCGGCGCGAGACATGCACTTGCGAGCAAGCTTTCCATCGTGTCTCAATTCTTCGTAGCGGCGCTCGGCAGCAACGGCTCGCCCGAACTCATTCCATAGGATGTGTGCAAATCCGGGGTTCCGCCGACGCACGGCGCGGGGAGTGGGAGTGCTCGACGCACAAATAATCCACGAGGAAGTCATGCGCACCGCAACCTCTGTGTGGCGAATGGCACTACGCCTGCGGGTCGTCGCTGAAGATCAGCGAGCTTGGTGCAGGAGTAGCGAGCGATGGACTGGTGACGTCCATACAGCGACGGATGGCATCAACTGCCAAGGCGCTCCTTTGTCCCTGCGACCCCAAACGGCCTCATTCGTGGTTCGTACTCGGCCGGTCGCGTCCGCGAGCCGCCCGTAAGCCTCGGTCACTTTTCCCCAGATGCGCTCTCGCGCGTCCGGTGTTTGACCCTTCAAGAGGACACTGAAAGGCGGCGCCACATCACGAATGAATTCCGTGAATTTCGCAGGTGTCTCTGTTTGCCGAGCCACATCTGCGTCGGAGTGTTGGTCCTGTCATAGCCCGCAGCGATGCGGTCCCAAGCGGTCCGCGTTTCTACTTGTTCGTTGAGGGTCATAGCCTGCCTCCATGCTTTTCGCTTCACGAGCGCCGGCGGGACCGGAATGGAAATCGGTCAGAGCCTGCCCGAACTCCGGCGCCGGCCGGAAGGGCGCCAAGCCCAATGCGTCGACAAGCACCAGCCGGCTCAACCGATCAACGTCGCGGCCGGCGAAACGGGCGGCTATGGCGCCACCGAGAATCTGCCCGACGAGGGTCGGAGGCGTGGCGCACGTATGCTTGATCAGCGCACCCAGCCAATCCAGTACGCGATCGGCCTCAATCGGGCCACCGGACACCACCGAGTTCCCGTGTCCCGGCATGTCCGGGGCGATGACCCGGTGGGACTTGGCCAATTCCGGAAGTACACGGACCCACTTGGCCGCGTACTCGCCCGGCCCGTGCAGGAGCACGACGGGCGGGCCGTCCCCACCCTCAAGGACAGCGGTCTGCACACCAGCCACATCGAGCGTCCGCTCGGCGAGCGGTATCGTGGCAGCAATCTTGCGCGAGCATTCTCGATCGGGCGCGCGCCACTCGCTTCTTCCACGGCTTTCTGCTTCGGCGCCGGGGTCATCGTTCCCTCCTCGCACACGTTTCACGATTGATCAGGGAACAAGCTACGATGGGGAAACGGTCAGCGCTTCGGCGAAAGCACCCAAATTGCGCCGGCGACGGAATGGATACTTTTGCGGATACGTGGATCTAGACGAGCTTGTGCCGGTGAGCGTAGCTCGTCGCCGCTGTGCGAGACGAAACGTCCAGCTTGCCGAAAAGATTGCTGCGCTTCCTCGATCGCATCGGGCCAGGCACCATGCAGCTCCATGATCTCCGCGCGATGCACGAGACAGGCGCCGGTGAACGCGACGAGCTGCGATTGCCCGCGCACCACCTGGACAAGGCAAACGTCCATTCACGGATCGAGCAAAAGCTTTCCGTATCCGCAAGCGGCAGAATGATGGATGGAGGAGTGATGGGTGACGGGCGGCGGAATGATGGGCCGTGGGGAACGCAGGTCCCCGAATCAGCAATGGCGCGACAGGAAGTGATGTGCGAATAGCGTTGACGTTGACGCATACGAGCGCGGCAGGAGGCCGCCTCGATTATTGATCGTTCCGTATTGGACGACAGTCCAATACGGACGCGACGCTCCCCTCTCCCCCCGGGAGAGGGGTTGGGGGGTGAGGCCGGGAATTCGCGGACCATGGTCCGCGCCGGCCGAACGGCATCGGCCTGCATGCCGATGCGCGCACTGCAAGTGAGGGACGAGCGTGACATGAAATAGGGAACGCTCGATAAGCGGCGCCGAGGCCGCTTGCGACTTTCGGGCGCCGCTTCTGTCCGCAAGGACGGCCACGCAACTGAACAC
>WHTS01000153.1 GCA_009377585.1 Betaproteobacteria bacterium | reverse complement strand
GAGCCTTCGGCGACAGACGAACAAAGACGCAACTCCCAGAGCACCAGGCGCCCCGCATCCGGAATAATCCGGGACCCGGAGTTATGACGATAATTCCGCCCCCGGAATTATCGTCATCGGTTTGCAATCGAGACCCTGTTGCGCTGGTACCGGTCGGGCACGGAGGTCGAGCGCCGCCTGCCCCTGCTCTCTACCTATCTCGGCCACGTCCATGTCGCCGACACCTACTGGTATCTCAGTGGCTGTCCGGAACTGATGCAGCAGGCGGTGGCGCGCCTCGAACAACGCTGGGAGCAACGGCCATGAGCTCGACGCCCAGTTTCCCCGCGCTGTTGCAGCGCTTCTTTACCCAGCGACTAATGCAGCAACGTCGCGCCAGCCCGCATACGATCGGTTCGTACCGGGACAGCTTTCGCCTGCTGCTGCACTTTGCGCAGGCGCGACTCGGTAAGCCACCGACTCAGCTGGCATTCGAACAGCTCGACGCATCGTTGATCGCCGCCTTCCTCGCCGATCTGCAGAAGGGACGGGGTATTTCGCCCCGTAGCCGTAACCTGCGGCTCACCGCCATCCGCTCCTTCTTCCGTTATGCGGCCTTTGAGGTACCGGCCCACGCGGAGCAGATCCAACGCGTCCTGGCCATCCCCAGCCAGCGCTTCACCCGCGTGCAGGTCGGCTTCCTGACCCGACCGGAAATCGAGGCCCTATTGGCCGCTCCCGATCCGCGCACCTGGTCCGGGCGGCGCGATCACACCCTATTGCTGCTCGCCGTCCAATGCGGGCTGCGTCAGTCCGAGCTCACCGCCCTGCGCCGCAATGCACTGATGCTCGACACAGGCGCGCATATCCGAACGCTGGGAAAGGGTCGCAAGGAACGCGCCACACCGCTGACCAGGCAGACCGTGGCCGTGCTGAAGGCATGGTTGCGGGAGATCCCCGACCAGGACGACGCGGCAGTGTTTCCGAGCGTACGCGGCGAGCCACTGAGCGGCCACCCGCTCATTTCTGAGGCGGGCGTTGCGCGCCAGCAGGCTCGAGGTGGCGGACATCTTTCGCCAGCTCGGGTCCATCTACCGTCGGCAACACGCTGATGAACTCAGCCGCGGGCAACGCTGTGTCATGAGCGCCATCGAGCATTGCCGCACGGCCGCGCTCGGCGGACACGTCGAGCAGTGTGATGCCTGCGGTCACCAGCGTGTCGCCTTCAACAGTTGCCGAAATCGGCACTGCCCGAAGTGTCAGTCAATGGTGCGCGCTCAATGGCTGCAAGATCGTCAGGCCGACCTCATCGGCGTTGACTACTTCCACCTGGTCTTCACGATGCCCGGGGAGCTCGCCGCGATCGCGTACCAGAACAAGGCTGTGGTCTACGAGATCCTGTTTCGCGCCACCGCCGGATATCCCGTGCGCAGCGTGCTCGTGCAAGCGTTCGCCGACATCGCGGCAGAGCTCTATCTTGCCTACGCCATTTCCGGCCGCGCAGCTCGGCTGTTGGTATCGGCCCAGGGCGGCATCGAAATCGAGAGGCTCGCCGAATCGAATCCGCAAGCGCTGGTAAGCGTTCCGCTCGATCCGCTGCGGGGCGTGAGCCCGGGGTTCGCGGCGGAGCAATGGCAGCGCGCGGGCGTGAACGACCGCATGCTGACCGCGCTGGCGGACATCACGTCGCGCCTATACGAAGCGTTCGTAGCGGCCGATGCCACGCTGCTGGAGATAAATCCGCTGGCGTCGAGCCCCGACGGCAGCGTGTGCATCGTCGGCGCGCTCATGTCGATCGACGAGCACGCGCTGTTTCGCCATCGCGACTGGATCGACGAGAATGCCGACGACCAGCTCCCGTCCAATCCGCGAGAGCGCCGCGTCGCGATCGTGAGCCGCGATGTGCTGGGCGGAGAATGCCAATACATCGAGCTCGACGGCGATATCGGTCTGCTGGTGGGCGGCGGCGGGCCGGGGTTGTACCAGCACGACCTGATGCTCGAGCTGGGAGGCCGGCCGGCCAATCACTCGGTGACGCCGCCCACCGGATCCGACAACCGCAAGCTGCGGGCCGTGATCGAGGCGATCTTCGACAACCCGAGACTCAAGGCACTGCTCGTCGGCTTCAATTTCGCGCAGATGGCGCGCACCGACATTCGCGTGCGCACGCTGGTCGAGGTGCTTGACGCGAAGCGCATTGACACGCGCAAGCTGCCGATCGTGATTCGGCTGTTCGGTGCCGGAGAAGAACTGTCGCGGGCGATGGTCGCCGGCAGACCGAACGTCCACTACGTTCCGAGAGGAACGAGCCTGAAGGAAGCGGTGGCGCTCGTCGTCCGCCTGGCGCACGGCGGCGAGCCTGGATCGGCCCTGTGAGCATCCTGATCGATTCGTCGACCCGTATCCTGGTGCAGGGTATCACCGGCGGCCAGGCGCGCTTTGACACGCAATGGTCGCTTGGGTACGGCGCGCGCATCGTGGCCGGTGTGACGCCTGGCAAGGCGGGCGAGGCGGTGCACGGCGTCCCGGTCTACGGCTCTGTGATGGACGCACTGTCGGCGCACGCGGCAGACCTGTCGGTCATTTACGTGCCGCCCGCGTTCGTGAAAGCGGCCGCCATGGAAGCGATCGTGGCAGGCGTGAAGCTGTTGGTCATCACGGCCGAGTACGTCCCCGTGCACGACGCGCTGTACGTCTTCGCGGCCGCCCGCGAGGCGGGCGCGCGCGTCGTCGGCTGCAACACGAACGGGATGATCTCGCCGGGCAGGACAAAAGTAGGCGGCGTGGGCGGCATGAAGCCGGACGAGATCTTCGCTCCGGGCTCGATCGGCGTGTGCTCCCGCTCCGGCGGCATGACGGCGGAGATCGCGCTCACCCTGAAGGCCGCGGGTCTGGGCATCTCCACTTCGATCGGCATGGGCGGCGATGCGATCACCGGCACGACGATGGCGGAGTTCGTCGAGCTGTTCGAGCGCGACCCGGACACGCTCGGCATGGTCATCTTCGGCGAGCCGGGAACGGCCAACGAGGCGGAAGTCGCCGCGCTGATCAGAACCGGACGGGTCGCGAAGCCCGTCGTGGCCCTGCTCGCCGGCGCGTTCCAGGAGCGCTATCCGCGCGGGCAGAGCTTTGGTCACGCGGCAGCGATGATCGCGTCCGCGCAGGACACCGTGACTGCCAAGAAGCTGGAGCTCGCCGAGGCCGGCGCGAGCGTCGCCGCATCCTTGGACGAGGTTCCGGCGCTACTGCGCGCGCGCCCGGCGCGGCCCTGACCAGCGCACAGGACGCGCGGGCCCATGTTGGCGATATCCGTGTGCGCCCGGGGCCCACGAGTGGCCGCGACCTTCGGGCGCGACGACGCGGCATCAATCGAGCGAAGTCGTTTTCAGCCTGACCGAACGGCGATTGTTTTTCTGGGTGTCGAGCAGCCGCTGCACCAGCGCGCCGGTCAGCGCAGTTCGAGTGTGCGCCTGCCGTTCCAGCACGCTGACCCCGCGTTCGAGCGTGGGTTGGCTGAAACGCCACACGTTCAGACGCGAATCGTCTAGCCAGCGCCCGTCGTACATCGGAATGATGGATACGCCGAACCCGCGCGCGACCATCTCCGCGATCCCGTCGGGCGTGTCCAGCTCCATCACCGTCTGTACGTCGATGCCGCGCTGGCGTAGAGCTTGGTCGATGAAGCGTCCGGTCCACGATTGCCGGGCAAGACGGATGAAAGGCTGCTCGACGAGCGTATCGCGCGCGTGCTTCATGCGCACGCTCTTCGGCACGATGAACACCAGCGGCTCGCGCACGATCGCACGCATGATCAAGTTCTTGGCCAGCGGTTCCGGCGGATCGGCCACGAGCGCCGCGTCGAGTTCGCCGCGCTCGACTTTCGCCGCAAGATCGTCTGAGACACCGCTCACGACGTGCACGTTCAATCGCGGGTAATCGCGCTTCAGTTGCAGCAGCGCCTCGGGCAGCAGGCGGGCGAAGGTCGGCGGCACCGCGCCGATATGTAGCGAGCCGCCGAGCTCGTTCGAGTTCACCGACAGGGACATGTCCTGGTACAGGCCGACGATCTGCGTCGCGGCCGGGATGAGGTTGCGTCCCGAGGTGTTCAGGACGACCGCGCGCCCGACGCGGTCGAACAGCAGCGTTTCGAGCTCGCTCTCGAGCGCCTTCATCTGCATGCTGACCGCGGCCTGGGTGAGCCCGATCTCCTTCGCGGCGGCCGCGAACGTGCCGTGCTTGGCCACCGCGAGAAAGGTCTTGAGCGTGCGTATGGACATGGGGAGGCGATGCGCTCAAAGCAGTAATTGAATCTTATCAAACTGCTAAAAAGAAATAACTATTATTGTCGCGGGCATGTGGCTATGCTGGCTGGCGATGCGAGAAGCGCGCATCGCGGAGGAGCGCATGCCTGTCATCGAGCGCGAAGGTCAGCGCCTGTTCTTCGAGAAGATCGACGTCACCGCGCCCTGGGTCGCCGAGCCCGAGACCATCCTGTTCCACCACGGCATCGGCACCACCTCGGGCCTATGGGCGGACTGGTTGCCCGTTCTCGCGTCCGCGTATCGCCTGGTCCGCCTCGACATGCGGGGCTTCGGGCAATCGCCGGCGCACGCCGCAAGCTGGTCCTGGCAGGCGCTTGCGGCCGACGTCCTCGCGGTAGCCGACGCGGCCGGGCTGTCGCGCTTCCACTTCGTCGGGGAGTCGATCGGAGGAACGCTCGGACTCTACATGGCGATCCATCACGGGGAGCGGCTGCTGAGCCTCACGGTGAGCAACGGCGCGCATCGCGGCACGGCGGTGAAGAACGTCGATCCGTGGCGCGAGATGATCGAGCGGGACGGACAGGCGGCGTGGTCGCGCCAGCTCATGCAGTGGCGCTTCCACCCGGACGCACTGACCGAGGTGCAGTACGATTGGTTTCACGGCGTCCAGTCCACCTGCTCGGTCGACGCGACGCTCGGCCTCGCCCAGCTGCTGCTCGATGCCGATCTGACCGGCGAGGTCTCGAAGGTCCGCGTCCCGACCTTGCTTCTTTGCCCCGACGACAGCCCGTTCATCCCGGTGGCCATCAGCGTCGATCTCTACCAGCGGCTGCCCGACGCCGAGCTCCAGGTGTTCGCGCATACCCGTCATGGTCTGCCGTACTCTCACGGATCCCGGTGCGCGGCCGTCCTGAAACGCTTTCTGGCGCGCCGCTTCGCTTCCGGTGCATCCGTCAACCGACCACGAGCCTAATCCGATGCGCAACAACAATCTCGTCGTGGACCTGCGTGCCCGCCCGCCCACACCCGAGTTCCTCACTTACTTCATCCCGAAGCACGTCGAATACGTCGGCTTTCGGCTGGGGATGAAGAAGCTGCCCAGGTCGTATACCGAGGCTTCGATCGACCAATGGTTCAGGGAGGCCGACGCGGGCGGAGTGGACAAGCTCGTCGTGCTCGGCCGCCAGTCTCCGTCCGTCGGCGACACGCCGGTGAGCAGCATCTCCAACGACTACATCGCCGGGCTCCTGAAGCAGTATCCCGACCGGTTGGTGGGCATCGCCGGCATAGATGTCGGCGGCGAGTTCGGCGATCCGATCTCGGAGACGCGCAGGGCGGTCAGGGAACTCGACATGCGCGCGATTCACCTGCAGCCCACGCGCAGCGCCCTTGCGACGCACGCGGACGACGTTCGGCTCTACCCCCTGTACGAGCTTTGCGTCGAGCTCGACGTGCCCGTCGTCTACATGACGAGCCCGTATTCCGGGCCGAGCATTGAGGACACACATCCCAAGTTCATCCAGAAAGTCGCGCTGGACTTTCCGAAGCTCAACATCATCTGCGGACACGGCTGCTGGCCCTACGTGCAGGAGGTCATCGGCGTCGCCTTCAAGCATTCCAACGTGTACGTCGCGCCCGATGCCTACATCTTCATGCCGGGCGGTTCCGCCTATGTCGAGGCAGCCGCCGGATTCATGGCCGATCAGATGATCTACGGCTCGGCGTACCCCGTGGGCGACCTGGATGACTGCGTGAACAGGTATCTCGAATTTCCCTGGAAGCCGGAGACGTTCCGCAAGGTGCTGGGCGCGAACGCGGCGAGGCTTCTGAAGCTGAGCGTCTGAACCAGGGGCAAGCGCCGATGGCACATCGGGAATGAAGCCGCTTACATTGCCTGCGCTGGGACTCGCGCTCGCGGCCATAGGATGTGCGTCGGCCGCGGGTTATCCGACCAAGCCGGTCCGCATCATCGTGCCGTATGCCCCGGGCGGGGGAACCGATACCGCAGCCCGCATCGTCGCGCAAAAGCTGACCGAAAAATGGCAGGAGACCTTCGTGGTCGACAACCGCCCCGGCGCGGCTGGCATCGTCGGGACGGATATCGTGGCGAAAGCGGCACCCGATGGCCATACGCTGCTGTTTGCGGCCGGCGCGCATGCGATCAACCCAGCACTGTACACCAAGCTGCCTTACGACGCGGGCAAGGATTTCGCCCCGGTGGCGTTCGTGGTAACGGCCCCCAACATTCTGGTCGTGACGCCTGCGCTACCGGCGACGAGTACGAAGGAGCTGATCGCGCTCGCGAAGGCGAAGCCGGGGCAACTCAACTACGGCTCCGGCGGGGCGGGACAGACGCCGCATCTCGCCGCGGAGCTCTTCAAGAGCATGGCCGGGATCGACATGAGGCACGTCCCCTACAAGGGCGGCGCTCCCGCGACCGCCGATCTTCTAGCAGGGCGGATTTCGGTCATGTTCGGCGGCATGGTGCTCACGCTGCCACACGTGAAGAGCGGCAAGCTGCGGGCGCTCGCAACCACCGGCGCCAGGCGCGCCAAGGCAGTTCCGGAGCTGCCCACGATCTCCGAAGCTGCGCTTCCCGGGTATGAGGCAGACGAGTGGTTCGGCACTTGGGCGCCGGTCGGTACACCCCCGGCGGTCAGCGCCACGTTGAACGGAGCGATCCGCGAGATCCTGCGCACGCCGGCGGCCCAGGAGCGCTTCGCGGGCCTGGGCGCCGAGGCCATCGATATGGATACGCGCGCGTTCGGCGAATTCGTGCGCGGGCAGATGGCCAAATGGGCGAAAGTCATCAAGGACGCGAACATCCGCGCCGATTGAGCGCGCGACACGAGGAGAAGAGGATGCGGTCAACACGTTTGCTCGCGACGATTTCGAATATCACGCTGGTCTTGCTGAGCTGCGCGGCCGCGGCACAATCGTATCCGTCGAAGCCGGTGAAGATCGTCTCGCCCTATCCTCCCGGCGGGGGCGTGGACGTGATCGCGCGCATGCTTGCGCAGGTCTTCACCGAATCGCTGGGACAACCCTTCATCGTCGAGAACCGTACCGGCGCAAGCGGTCAGATCGGCACCGACGCCGTGGCCAAGGCGCCTCCCGACGGCTACACGCTCCTGCTCGCGACGAGCGGCCCAAACGCGATCCTGCCCGCGGTCGATCCGAAGCTGCCATACGACGCCGTCAAGGACTTCGCGCCTGTTAGTCTCGTCGTCGTATCCGATTACATGCTGATCGTTCATCCATCCCTGCCGGCAAAGTCGGTCGCGGAGCTCATCGCGCTCGCTCGCGCGCGGCCCGGCGAGCTGAGATTCGCGTCCACCGGCTATCTGGGCGCGCCGCATCTCGCGATCGAGACCCTGAAGCACCTGGCGAAGATCGAGGTGACTCACGTCCCGTATCGCGGCGGAACGCCGGCGACGACCGCGGTAATCAGCGGCGAGGCGTCGGCGCTGTTCGCGAGCGGGCTCACCGCGATGTCGCAGGTGAATGCGGGGAGGGCGCGCGCCCTCGCCGTTTCGGGACCGAAGCACTCGGCGCATTACCCCGATCTACCCGCGGTCGCCGAAGCGGTGCCCGGATTCGACGTCACTCAGTGGTACGGACTCATCGCGCCGGGCGGAACGCCCCGGGAGATCGTCGATCTGCTGAACGCCGAAGTGGCGAAGGCACTCAAGATCCCCAAGGTCCGCCAGCAGATCCTCAATCAGAAAAGCGACCCCGTTCATAATTCGCCGGAGCAGTACGCGGCGCTCATCCGCGCCGACATCGAGAAGTGGAAGAGCGTGGCGAAAGCGATGAAGATCAGGCCCGAATGAGCTTGCGCGACCCGCTGCCCGCGACAAGCGAGCGCTGTTTGCCTGCACAGCGACTGACCGAGTTCGCGCGAGCCATATTCGTCCGGGCAGGCGTTGCCGAGCAGGACGCCGCCACGGTCGCCGAGGTGCTCGTCTGGGCGAACCTGCGCGGCGTAGATTCGCATGGCGTCATACGCATCCCCTCCTATCTCGAATACATCGCGAGCGGACGGATGAACCCGCGGGCCAGGATCAGCGTGCTGCGGCAAACCGCCGCGACCGCCTCGATCGACGCCGACCGCGCGCTCGGCGCCGTGGCGACGGTCGCCGCGATGCGCCTGGCGATGGACAAGGCGCGGCAGGCAGGCATCGGGTGGACGGTGGTGCGCAACGTCACGCACCAGGGAGCGCTGGGCTATTACGCGCTGATGGCCGCGGAGGCGGGCATGGCGGGGCTCGTCAACACGAGCGGCACGCCGGTCATGGCGCCCTACGGAGCCCGGGCGCCGGGCGTGCACAACAGCCCGGTCGCCCTATGCGTGCCGGCGCGGCGGCATCCGCCGCTCCTGCTCGACATGGCGCACAGCGTCGCGGCCGGAGGCAAGATCAAGCTTGCCGCCGACGCCGGCCTGGCCATTCCGGCGGACTGGGCGCTGGACGCCGCGGGCGAGCCGACGACGGACCCCGAGCGGGCGCGCATCCTGCTGCCCTTGGGAGGCCCCAAGGGCTCGGGCGTCGCGATCCTGTTCGAGTGCCTGTCGAGTCTCATGGCCTGCAACCCCATACTCGCGCGCGAGATTCCCGCGATGCTCGGCGGGGCCGGGCGTGAGCATACCCAGAACAGCATCGTGGCCGCGATCGACATCGCCGCCTTCACGGGCCTGGACGACTATCGCGACGACGTCGACCGGCTCGTCGACGCCCTCAGGACGCTGCCCCCGGCGGCCGGGCATGCCGAGGTCTGCGTGCCTGGCGAACGCGGCCATAGAACCAGCGAAGCTCGGGCGCGCAACGGCATCCCCATGCCGCCGGGCACGGTGGAACGGCTGCAGGCCGTCGCCGACGCGCTCGGTCTGCCGTTTCCGGTCGAATGACGCGCGCCGCGAACGATCTCTCCGACAAGACGGACACGACCATGTACAGGCACATCAAGCCACCGCCTATGGGCGAACGCATCTCGATGCGCGCGGACGGCAGCCTCGACGTGCCGGATCGGCCCATCGTTCCGTTCATCGAGGGCGACGGCACCGGCCGCGACATCGTGCCGGTCATGCGCGAGGTCGTGAACGCGGCCGTGCGCAGGAGTTACGGTGGCGCTCGCGCCATCGAATGGATGGAGGTCTACGCGGGCGAGAAGGCGGTGGCACTGTACGGACCGGAGGAAGCCCTGCCCGCCGAAACCATAGATGCGATCCGGGCCCACCGTGTCGCGATCAAGGGCCCTCTGAGCGCCGGCGTGGGCGGCGGAAGCCGTTCCCTCAGCGCTGCACTTCGCATGCGGCTCGACTGTTACGCCCAGGTGCGCCCGATCCGCTACTTTCCCGGCGCGCCCAGCCCCTTGAAGAATCCCGCAGGCATCGACGTGGTGCTGTTCCGCGAGACTTCGGAGGACATATACACTGGCATCGAATGGGGCGCCGGCACGGCGCAAGCGCGCCGTCTCGTACAGGTGCTGACCGAGGACTTCGGCGTGAAGGACATCCGCTTCCCGGACAGCGCTTCCATCGGCATCAAACCGATCTCCCGCGAAGGGAGCACGCGGCTCATGCGGCGCGCGCTGCAGTATGCGCTGCGCTTCGGTCGCGGGTCGGTGACCATGGTGCACAAGGGCACGGTCATGAAGCTGACCGAGGGCTGGTTCGCAAAATGGGGCTACCAGCTCGCGCGCGAAGAGTTCGGCGCGACCGAGACGGGAGACGGCTCGACGCTCAGGATCGGCACCGCCCACGGCGAAGTGCTGGTGAAGGACACCATCACCGACACCTTCATGCAGCAGAGCCTGCTGCAGCCCCAGGACCTCGACGTGATCGTCACCATGAGCCAGAACGGAGACTTCATCTCGAGCGCGCTCGCCGCGCAGGTCGGCGGCGTCGGCATCGCGCCGGGCGCGAACATGGGCGACTCGGTCGCGTTCTTCGAGCCCAACCACGGAACCGCGCCGCGCCATGCCGGCAAGGACATGGTCAATCCGAGCGCGGTGATCCTGTCCGCGCAAATGATGCTCGCGCACCTCGGCTGGTCCGAGGCGGCGGACGTGGTCGGCGCGGCAGTGGCGAAGACCATCGCGGCAGGCATCGTGACGTACGACTTCGCGCGTTTCATCCCGGGCGCTCGAGCCGTCTCGAGTTCCGCGTTCGGCTGCGCGGTGGTCGAGGCCATGCAGAACTCGTGAGAGGGAGGCACCTGTCATGTACATCGACATGCGGCTGCGACCGCCGTTGGCGAGCTGGGTAGGCAAGGCGAATTTCGCCAAAGGCATCTACTACCCGGTGCGCATCGGCTTCGACCGCCCACCATCGGCGGAGGCGCGGTCCACGCAGCTGCTGCTGCGCGAGATGGACGAGGCGAACATCCAGATCGGCGTCATCATGGGACGGCAGTCGATCGAGCCCCTCGGCGTCATTCCCAACGATGAGATCGCGCAGTGCGTCGAAGCACATGCCGGACGCTTTCTCGGCTGGGGCGGGATCGACCTGGCTCAACCGATGGATGCCTGCATCGACGAGGTACGCCGCTGCGTCACGCAGCTCGGCTTCAAAGGCATATCTATCGAGCCCTCGATCGCGCGTGATCCGAGCTACGCGCGCGCAGACGATCCGCGCTTGTATCCAATCTACGAAGAATGCGTGCGGTTGGACGTTCCCGTCAACATCTCGCTCAGCGCCGTGCTGCAGTCCACGGTCGACCGGCCATACGAACTCGGCAATCCGGTCCAGATCTACCAGGTCGCGAAGGATTTCACGAAGCTCGATATCCATGTCGCGCACGCCGCATGGCCGTACGTCGCGGAGATGATAGGAATCTGCTTCGTCTGTCCCAACGTCTGGCTTTCGCCGGATCAGTACATGATCAAGATGGTGCCCTTGGCGCAGGAGTACGTGAAGGCCGCGAACCATTACTTCAAGGATCGCACCATGTTCGGCACCTCGTATCCGAGCAAGCCGCTCAAGCCCATGGTCGACGCCTATAGCGACTGGGATTGGGCGCCCGGCGTGCTGGCGAAGGTCTTGCACGAGAACGCCCGCCGGCTGATGCGCATCGATTGACCGCTACCCTAAGCTCAAGTCCGTCGCGGAATCAGCTCGTTGAGCGCAATCGCGGGAGTGTTGCCGCCGATTGAAAATTGCCCTCACTTCTGAATAGCCGTGACGGTTCGAAGCTGACTCTGGGTGTGCGATCTACCTTACCGCTTTCTTATTGATCGTTCCGTATTGGACGACAGTCCAATACGGACGCGACGCTCCCCTCTCCCCCCGGGAGAGGGGTTGGGGGTGAGGGACGAGCGTGTCATGGAATAGGGAACGCTCGATAAGCAGCCGCGGAGAGGTTCTGTTGCGGGTCAAAGGATATCGGAGGGTCGCGGCGAATCTGTAATATGCTTCGATTCCGTGCAATGCGTCGATGAACGCTTACCAAGGGAGTGATAGTCACGGTGTTTATCGATTTCCGCGTGCGCCCGCCATACAAATCCTTCCGGAACCTTACGATATTCAATGCGCGTCTTACGGCCGCAGAACGCCCTGCCGACTGGGTCGGTCCCCTCGCCGATTCGGTCAAGAGCGCATCAATGGACGCGTTCAAATCAGAGCTGGAGACGGCAGGTGTACGGCACGCCGTAGTCTGGGCAGAGGGTTCCAGACAAGAATGCAAGCACGACGGTGGAAGACGTTGCGCAGGTCGTCGCGAACGATCCGACCTGCTTTCGGGTTTTGCCGGGCTTGCGGTGCCCCTGATAGCCAGTCGATCGATCATGCAGTGAAGGAAACCGAGCGTGCGCTCGGTGAATTCAAGCTCCGGGGCATTACGCTCGAACCCGGGTTTGCGATGTCTCCGACTACAGGCGCAGACGACCCAGTTCTTTTCCCGCTTTCCGAGCGCTGTCAGGAACTGGGTGGCATTCTCGGCCTCACAATCAGCGTCCAGGCCGGAAGGGACATTCGGTATTCGAATCCTGAAGCGGTCGACCGTGTCGACCGCTGAACCGGACAGCGATGCAGGAGGAAACGAAATGCTATCGACAAGTATGATTTAGACGCTACAGTTTGCCCGGCTGACTCCGAACGCGTCGGGCAAGCTCATGCAGGTAGCGCCGGCGCCACTTGAATACCATGTTGTTGTTCAAGCCATGGCGTAGTGCCACGCCCG
>WHTS01000152.1 GCA_009377585.1 Betaproteobacteria bacterium | reverse complement strand
TGTGACGACGGGACAGAGCACGGCCTGTGCCCGGCTGTCATCGCAGATGCCGCGCCTGCTCCTGGCGTGCGTGCTCGAGCGACAAGGCCGCCTGCGCCTGGTCAGGGCTTAGTGGCGGGGTAGGCGCCGGCGTCTGCGTGCTGACGTGCGTCACCGGCCAAATCGCGCATGACCGCGATGTAGAAGTGCAACCGCTCGCTCACTTTGCGCCGCTGACCGGGGCGCAGTTCTTCGAACACGGTCAGCAGCATCCTGCGGCGCGCCTGCTGATAGTCCTCGATGCGCGCTGCCACATCGGCCGGGCGGTTCGCATTCCAGTCGAGCAGCCAGTCGCGCAGCCGCTCGGCAAAACGCGCGTCATGACGTTCGCTCAGAAGCGCGAGGAACTCGCGTTGACGGCGCATGCGGTCCTGATGGCGTAGCGCGGCATCGAGCGGCTGGGCTTCGCTCAATGCAGTGAAGCGGCCGCGCTGTTCCCCGTCGAGCGGACCGGCCCAGTGTTCGATCGACTCCAGGTCACGTTTCGCCCGCAGGCGCTTCTGTGTGTCGGCCGGAGCGCCCACGCCGTGCTCGCGCGCGAATTCGCGATTGTCGCGATCGAAGCGACGGCGCGCCGCTGCCATCTGCTCGTTCGACAGCGTGGCGAAAAATGCCGCTGCATGCTGGTAAGTGTGCAGAACCAGCGGGCGCGATTGCGCCTTGACGCTGTCGACCGCCCAGGCTGCATCCTGCGCCTCTGGCCCGCGTGTCAGGCGGCGGTCGATGGCTTCGAGCAGTCCTGCATAGACACTGAGCTGGGTCGCGCGGTGCCAGGCGTGCGCGCGTGCGAAGTCGGCCCGGAACATGCGCTTCTGCTCGTCGGTGAGATCGAAGTAGTCGTCGACCCGCCAGGTGGCGATGTGATCGGCCTGGTTGTAGACCGTGCGGATCGCGCTGCAACCGCCAAGGAGCATTGCGAGCGCGATGAGGCTCAGGAAGGCACGCATATCCGGCGGCTGCACGCCACGTGCCTGCCATTCGGCAAGCGCGGCCGCGGGTCTTGCGACCATTGATGCGACGGTGCTTGCTAATTCTGGTGAATCGTTTTCGTCGTAATCCGTCATTCCCGCGCAAGCGGGAATCCAGAACGTGACTCCGCCTGGACCCCCGCGTTCGCGGGGGTGACGAACTGACTCAGGACACTAGTTGCTGTCTTCCAGGGCGGGCAGCAGGTGGCGGAAATCGACCGGAACGAAATCGTAACCTTCGTGCGGCGCGTGCACGATGAAGAAGTATGCTTCCTCGCCGGTGCTCGGGTTGTACACCTCGTGCTTCACGCCCGGCGGCATTGCGCAGAAGGAACCGGGCCGCAACTCGAATATGCCGTTCCCGTGCTGCCCTTCGTAGCGGATCTGGAGCACCCCCTTGATGCCGACGAAGATGTCGTAGACCTTCGAGTGGAGGTGGCGGGGAACGCCGGATCCCGGCGCGACGCGGAATACGGCGGATTGCACGGCGCCGTCCTCGTGTATCACGGCCTTGTCGCAACCCGGGCGACGGAACTGGAAGTCGACGCGGGTGATGTCGTCGATCGAGACAACGGGCTTCTGTGCCATCGGTGATCCATTCTCGAGTGCAGGAGGAAGTTCCGAGCGGCTCGCTCGCCAGGGCGATCAGGCGTCGCGATCCAGATCCATCTTGAAGGCCGCCGCCAGATCGGAGGGCGGATTTTCAGTGCTGACCGGCGCAATCCTGGGCATTGAAAGCTCCCGTTTCGACATTCGCATGTCCCGGCTCGAATCCGGGCACCGAACAATCGTACACGCCGCGATGGCAGAAACTCAACTCACGTTCGCGCCGCAGCGGCTCCGCAGAGGCGATCAGCAGCGAGACCGAGGTTAGCCGAAGCGCTCGTCGGGCGCGAGGTAGCGCCATTGACCCAGCGGTAGGCGGCTCAGCGTCACGCGTCCGATGCGCACGCGTTTCAGTCCCAGCACTTGCAGGCCGACGGCTTCGCACATGCGCCGGATCTGGCGTTGGCGGCCCTCGGTCAGCACGAAGCGCAACTGATCGGCGTTCAGCCACTCGACCGTTGCCGGCCGCAGCGCAACGCCGTCGAGCGACAAGCCGTGGTTGAGCCGCTGCAGCTGCGTTGCCGCGAGCGTGCCGGCGACGCGCACCAGGTATTCCTTTTCGATCCGGGAATCGGCGCCGATCAACTGCCGCGCGATGCGGCCATCCTGCGTCAGCACGAGCAGGCCGGTCGAATCGATGTCGAGCCGGCCGGCCGGTGCGAGGCCGCGCAGGTGCGAAGCACGAAACGCGATCGGCGCCGGGTCGTCCTGCCAATGCGTGGCGCTGCCGATGAGCGCGATCGCGGGCTTGTAGCCTTTCTCTGCCTGTCCGGAAACGATTCCGATCGGCTTGTTGAGCAGAACCGTGACGCGGTCGCGTTGCGCCGCTTGTGCGGCGCGCTCCACCGTGATGTGCTGTTCGGGGCCGATGCGCGTGCCGAGCTCGGTGACCCGGGCGCCGTCCACCCGCACCCAGCCTTTCGTAATCCACTCGTCGGCTTCGCGCCGCGAGCACAGTCCCATTGCGGCCATGCGCTTGGAAAGACGCACGAGCCCGGGCTCGGGCGTGACGGCGTGCGGCGTCTGCGGTCGCTGCAACCGCGGCGGTTGCGGATGCTCGATTCGGCGTGGGCGTCGTGGCTGCATGCCGGCTTGACGGGGAGACTACTTGCGGGCGAGGAAATATAGCGGAATGCCCGCCGCCATGATGGCGATCCCGGCCAGCACCATGTCGCCGAAGCTCGGCCCGTACACGGGATTGCGAATGTAGTCGATGCTCGACCCCAGCATGTAGGCGCAGCTCGCGAGGAACGCGAGCGGTATGACAGGATAGAGCGGCACCTTGAACGGTGGCTCCTCGCCGCCCCGCGCCCGGAAGACGAAGATGGTGGCGCCGGTCAGCAGGAAGAAGGTCCAGAACACGGGCGAAGTATAGGCGACCATCGCACTGAACCC
This sequence comes from Betaproteobacteria bacterium, assembly GCA_009377585.1. NCBI lineage: Bacteria > Pseudomonadati > Pseudomonadota > Betaproteobacteria > Betaproteobacteria bacterium. Next base: position 9,584 of record WHTS01000152.1, on the reverse strand, counting down.
GTCCGGGGTGAACGAGCTGGCCGCGATCAGCACGAGCGTGATCACGCCTTGCACGAGAAGCGCGTTGGCCGGTGTGCTGCCGCGCTCGCGCCAGTTTCCGAGCAGGGCGAACAGCCGGAAATCCTGGCCGAAGGCGTAGCTCGTCCGTGCGCCGGTGAAGATCGCCGCGTTCATTGTGGTGGCCGCGGACACGCACACGATCAGCGCCAGCGCCACCGCGCCGCGGTCGCCGGTGAGGATGCGCATCACGTCGGCCGCAACCGCCTTCGATTCGGCCATGCCGCCCAGGCCGAGCGCCGCCATGTAACCGGCATTGACCAGCATGTAGAGCGCGGTGACCGCGATGATGCCCGTCACGAGGATGAAGGTCATCTTGCGTCGGGCGTCGCGTACTTCGCCGGAAATGTACGCTGCTTCGTTCCAGCCGCCATAGGTGAGGAGCACGAAGATCATGGCGAGCCCGAACGAGGCATTCGGATTGACTGTCGCGGCGGGTTTCGCCGCATCCTGCGTGGCGAACAGGGCAAACAGCGAAAGCAGCACCAGCGAGCTGATCAGGATCACTTCCATGATCTTCTGCACGTTCTTCGATTCGATGGTGCCGACGAAATTGAGTGCCGTGAGCACGACTACCGAGATCGCCGCCCATTTCGCCGAGCTGTGCGCGCCGAGGGGCAGGATCTCGGAGGCGTAGTCGCCCAGGACGAATGCGACCGCGGCGATGGCGCCCGTCTGAATGACGGTCATCCGCGACCAGGCAAACAGAAACGCCGCGCAGCGCCCGAGCCCGCGCGCGAGAAAGGAATACTCACCGCCGGTGTGCGGATAGCGCGAGGCGAGCTCGGCGTAAACCAGCGCGCCGCAGAGCGAGATCAGGCCGCCGAGCAGCCAGGCACCGAAAAACTCGAGCGACCCTGCGGTGTTTCCGGCAACGAGCGAGGGCGCCTTGAAGATGCCCACGCCGATCACCATGCCGACCATCAGGAAGATGCCGTCGGGCACGGAAAGCAGCGCGCGCGGCTGCGCGCTCGGTTGGTTCGTTGGCTGCGCCATGAAAGCGTCCTGTTATGGTTCGATAGGATTGGGACGCGGTGCGCGCGGGCCGTCATCCGGCTGCTGCGGCAACATGACCCGAACGGCCCGCCGGCTGTCGGCGCGGCCGACCCGGAGTGTAGCGGCAACTGCAACCCGGCACTACTGCAACCCGGCACTACTGCGACTCTGCGGCTTGATCACGGCGCTCCTCCCGCCTTGCGCCGGCGCGCACGTCGAATTGGCGGCGTTGGCGTCCGCTCATGTGCGTTTGCAAGTGTGGTGGCGACGCTGCGGGCGAGCCGCCGCGGGACGAGAGTGACGCTTGCGGGGCATCGACGTATCATGCAGCGAGTTTTCATCGGCGCGGGCGCTGCGAGCGATGCGCACGACGTGCTGCAGGCGAGGAGAAACAAAATGCTGATCGTAGACGCACAGGTACACATCTGGACCAGCGGCACGCCGGTGCACATCCACCGGCAAGTGTCGCACTACACGCAGGACGAAGCGCTGCGCGACATGGACGAGGCGGGCGTGCGCGCGGTGCTGCTGCATCCGCCAAGCTGGGATCCGAATGCGAACGAGGTCGCAATCGAAGCCGCACGCGCCCATCCCGACCGGTTCGCCATTCTCGGCTTCTTCGATGTCGCCGATCCGAGTCGGCGCTCGGTGCTCGATACGTGGCGCCAGCAGCCCGGCATGTTGGGATTGCGCTTCGCGATGCTGAAGCCGGCCGAGGCGAACTGGCTCGCGGACGGTACGATGGACTGGCTGTGGCCGGCTGCCGAGCGCGCCGGCTTGGCCGTCGGATTGCTCGTGCCCAACCGCCTGCCGAAGGTGGCCGAGATCGCGTCGCGCCATCCGGGGCTCAAGCTTCTGATCGATCACATGGCGCGCCCGCGCGGCAGCGCCGACGATGCGGGCTGGGCGGACATCGGAGAGCTGCTTGCGCTGGCGAAATATCCGAACGTCGCCATCAAGGCGACCGGCTCGCCCAGCTACTCGACCGATCCCTACCCCTACCGCAACATCCACAAGTACCTGCAGCAGATCTTCGACGCGTTCGGACCGCAGCGCATGTTCTGGGGCACCGATATCACACGCATGCCGTGCACCTGGCGCCAGTGCGTCACCATGTTCACCGAAGAGCTGCCGTGGCTGAAGGGCAAGAACCTGGAGCTGGTGATGGGACGCGCGTTGTGCGACTGGATCGACTGGAACCTGAGATGAGCCGCGCGTGCTCGGTTCGGGTCGCGCTCGCTTGCATCGTATCGGCCGCGGCAAGCGTGGCGAGCGCGCAGAATTTTCCGGTGAAAGCGGTGCGCTGGGTCGTGTCGTTTCCGCCCGGCGGCAGCGTCGATTCGATCGCGCGCCGCATGGGGCCGCCGCTCGCCAGCGCATTGGGCCAGCAGGTCGTCATCGACAATCGCGTCGGCGCCTCAGGCAACATCGCCTCCGATCTGGTCGTCCGCTCGGCACCGGACGGCTATACCCTGCTGAGCCACACGGTGCCGTTCGTGGTCAACACGTTCCTCTACAGCCGGGTGCCCTACGACCCCGTGAACGACTTCGCGCCGGTCAGCCTGCTCGCCACGACTGCGTCGCTGCTCTCGGTGCATCCGTCGGTGCCCGTGCGCACGGTGAAGGAGCTGCTGGCGCTCGCGCGCGCGAAGCCCGGTGCGCTCAACTACGGCTCGGCCGGCGTAGGCACCAACCCGCACATCTCGGGCGAGCTCTTCAATTATCTGGGCAAGGTCAACATGGTGGCCGTGCAGTACAGGGCGGCCGGCCGGCGCTGACGGCGACTATCAGCGGTGAAACGTCGCTCACGATCACGAGCGTGCTGGAAGCGGCGCCGCAGGTGCAAGCGGGGCGGCTACGCGCGATCGCCGTGACGAGCCGCAAGCGCTCGCCGGCGCTGCCGGATATTCCGACCATTGCCGAGGCGGGCTTGCCGGGCTACGAGTTCCTCGGCTGGCATGCGTTGCTCGCGCCCAAAGGCACGCCGGCATCGATTACCAACCTCTTGCGCGACAAGCTCAAGGTGGCGGTCGGCACGCCCGAGGTGACGCAGCAGCTCCAGAACCAGGGGCTCGACCTGGTGCTCGGCACGCCGGACGAGCTCGGTGCCCACATCAAGGCCGAAATGCAGAAGTGGGGCACGGTGGTGAAAGAGCGGGGGATGAAGGCGGATTGATCTCGCCGTCCTGGCGAGCCGGCTGCCTGGGATATCGAACCTTTTGCCTGAGCTTGCGCTCGCGCGGGAGCGAGGGTTGCTGGCCGTTGGCGGGTCAACCCGGTTCGGCGCATTCAATGCGTCGTGCATCCTGGAAGTCGAGGAGTTTCGGATGGCTTCGAACACAACATCGTGCACATTCTGTCCTTGCCTGTTCTATCGCGACGCGCCCGCGCTGATCGACTGGCTCGAGCGCGCGTTCGGTTTCAAGAAGCGGCTGGTCGTGCCGGGCGAAAGCGGCTCGGTGGCGCACGCGGAGCTGAGCTTCGGCGACGGTGTCGTCATGGTGGGTTCGTCAAAACCCGAGCGCGGCTGGGTGAGCCCGCGCGAGCTGTCGGCGCTCAACCAGGTGATCTCGGTTAGCGTCGACGATCCCGATGCGCATTACGCGCGCGCGAAGGCGGCCGGCGCCGAGATTCTGCAAGAGCTGAAGGACGAACATTACGGCTCGCGGGGCTACATGGCGCGCGATCCCGAAGGCAACCAGTGGTATTTCGGCACCTATCGGCCCGGCGGCCATTGGACCGAATAGGAACGACGGGGTCAGGTCTTGAACGTTGCAGAACCAGTGATTCCTGAATGGATCGGGAACAAGTCCAATCGGTAAGGGTCAGGTCTTGAATCTTGGAAATCCAATGACTCTTCAGGGAACCGGAGTCGAGCCCGTCGTGTCCGGGGCAGTTCGCTCATGAGTGTTCGCATCGTTCGCCTCGGCACGCCCCGCATTCGCGGCGAGGGCCTGCGCATCGGCACCGTGCGCCGGCCGCCGCGCGGTGTGCCGAAGAGCCGTTATGCCAGCGGCAACTGGTACGACGTCTGGATGCCGCTGCTTGCGCCGAGTCCCGAAACCGTCAAGCTCGCGCTGTCGGCGGAGAGCGCCGCGGAGCGACGCAAATTCGCTCAGCGCTATCGCCGTGAAATGGCCAAGCCCGATGCCAGCCGGCTGATCGATCTGCTTGCCGTGCTATCGCGGGAGGCGAATTTCTCGGTCGGTTGCTATTGCGAGGACGAATCGCGCTGCCATCGGCGGGTGTTGCGCGAGCTGTTGGCCGAGCGCGGCGCGAGGATCGGTTCGCGCTGATGCACGTCATGCTCGAGCGGAGCACGGCGACACCTGGAGGAAGCCTTGCATGAATATCGACGTGCTCGTCGTTGGCGCCGGTCCCACCGGCTTGATGCTCGGCCAACCAACTCGGACGCCGTGGGCTCAGCGTCGCAATCGTCGATCGGCACAGCGGCCCGGCGCAGCAGACGAGAGCCATGGCGGTACATGCGCGCACGCGGGAGATCTATGCGCAGCTGGAGATCGCCGGGCCCATGTCGTGGCGTTTGCCATGCGGTCCTCCCGCGCTCGCGAGCGCCTGTTCCGTACCGTTTCGCAGATCGGAATCGGCTAGCGCGCGAGCGCCCTGGCGGAAACGCTCCCGGACGCTCCGCGCACGGCCCCTCGGGCGGGGGACCGCTTCCCATGGGTCCGGCTGAAATTCCGATCCGATACGAAGGCCGAAGACCTGTACGAACGGCTCGACGACACGCGCTTCAACCTGATCGTCGTCGGACAGCCTTTGCCGCAGCCGGCCGCGCTCTGTGCGATCGACGCGTCGGCTGTGCATGCCGTCATCGACGACCCGGCAAACAACGAGGAGCTGGAGCGGGTGGGAATCACGCTACCTTGCTACTTCGTGCTGCGGCCCGACGGATACATCGCGCTCACAGGCGGCCGCCTGATGGTGCAGGACATCGAGCGCTACTTCGCCGGGCGCGACATCCGCTTGCTGGCGGCGAGGTCTCGATCCGGTGCGCCGGTGTGCGAGTTGGCGCCGATACGGGCGTCAAGCGTCTGATGCGCGTGGCCGCGAACGGGGCTCGTGCCCTTCCCTATGCCGTGACCGTCTGCGCATCGATCAAGGGCGCCGACCATACGTCGTAGCCGTATACCCAGGTGGGATCGGTCGCGCTGCGCATCCAGGTGTTCTTGCTCGACATCTGCTGGATCTCCGATGTGCGCGGCAGCCGGTTCGCTTCGTAACGTTTGAAGGCTTGCCCGATGCCGTCGGCATCGATGCCTTCGAGGCAGCGCGACAGCATGGCCGCATCTTCCAGCGCCGAGGCGGCGCCTTGCGCCATGTACGGTGTCATGGGATGACACGCGTCTCCCAGCAGCGTGACCCGGCCCTCGCACCAGCGTGGGAGCGGATCGCGCTCCATCAATGCCCACTTGTGCACCTCGGGGCAAGCTTGCATGACCGCCCGCACTTCGGCATGGAACCCGGCATAGGCTTCGCGCAAGACGTTCAGATCACCCTTCTGCGACCATGATTCGGGCGTCATCCAGCCCGCCTCCTCGGGCTGGCTGGTGACGAAGTACAGCTCGTCCAGGTTGGCGGTGACGAAGTAGATCACGACGTGCCGGTCCGGTCCCCACCACTTGGTGCGCACCGGGGTGATGCGCTGACTGCCGAGCAGGCGGGCAGAATAGGTGGTGCGGTAGGCGACGCGGCCCGTGAAGCGCGGCTTCTCGGGCCCCAGCATCCCGTTGCGTACCGTCGAATGCACGCCGTCGGCACCGATGACTGCTTGCGCCGACGCTCGCGTGCCGTCGGCAAAGGTCAGCGTAACGCCGTGTGCATCCTGATGCAGCCCGGCCAGCTTGCGATTGAACTGCACGATGCCGGGCGGCAACACCGACTCGATGATCGCATGCAGGTCGGCTCGATGCAGCAGCAGGTAGGGCGCGCCATAGCGGTGCTCGATCGCCTCGCCCAGCTCCAGCTCGTTGGTGACCTTTCCGCTATCCCACTCGCGGCTGATTCCCGCCGGCGCCGCGAAGGCGATTTCCCGCATCCGCTGCTCGGTGCCCAGGCGGCGGTGCACCCGCATGGCATTGGGGGTCTGCTGGATTCCGGCGCCGACGCGGGCGAAGCGGGATGCCTGCTCGTAGATCGTGACCTCGAAGCCGAGGCGCGACAGAAAGACTCCCGCCGTGAGCCCGCCGATGCCTGCACCGATGATCGCGATCGATCCCTTGTTCATGGCGCCGGCATGCAAGTCAGTCGAACAGGCCGGTTAGGTCGATCACGAAAGCGCTCTGCTCGATACGTCCTTGCCTGCCGTAGAGCTCGAAGCGCCTGGATTGCGGAAAGACGATCCAGGCTTCGACGCCACCTGTCGCAAGGTAGGCAGCGACCTTTTCGTTGAGCTCTTTGCGCGAATTGGACGGGGACGCGACTTCGATGCAAAGCTCGGGCGCCTGTGTGAAGGGCGTTTCGTTGCCATGCGTAGCGATGAATTCGGCGCTGGCCCATGCCACGTCGGGAACGAACAAGCCGGACGCGGTCGCAATGCCGACTTCAACCAGCGCCTGGCCGTCGAGCGGCGTCATTCTTTGAACCAGGCGCGCCTGCAATTTGCCGTGATAAGTGCTCGCGGGGCTCATGATGACCCGGCCCCAGGTATCGACCTCCAATTTGCCGGGTACGTTCGCGAAGAAGGGGTCTACGCACATCTTGCGGTACATCTCGCCCAATTCCTCGGGTGTCAGCGGCTTGTCGATGACTTCGGGGGTATCGTCCATGACATGGGTCCTGGCGCGAATAGATAACGGATGGATCGACTGAACGGCTAGTCTAAGCCCGCGATCCGGCCGCGACAATCGGCCGTTCGTCATAGCATCGCATGCCGGCTCGCAGCCGCGCTACGACTGCGGGCGAATGCGCTTCTTGCGCAGCCGCAGGCCCGGCGATTCGGGCCGGGTAGTCAATCGAACAGTTCGCTCAGATCGACCTCGAACGCCGTCTGCGGCAGCGGACCGTCCTTGCCGTAGAACTCGAAGCGCTTGCTTCGAGATAAAACGATCCACGCTTCGACGGCACCGGCTGCGAGATAGGCAGCGATCTTTACGCTCAACGCCTTGCGTGAGTTGGAATGCGATGCGACTTCGATGCACAGTTCCGGCGCCCGCGTGAAAGGCATTTCTTCGTCCTGCCGGGACACAAATTGAGCGCTGGCCCAGGCGACATCGGGAACGAGCAGTCCAGCCGGCGTGACGATCGGAGGTTCAGTGTATGCTTCGCCGCCGAGCGCACTCAGGCTGCGAGCCAACCGTGCCTGGAGTTTTCCATGATACGGCGTCGCAGGGCTCATCAGGATGCGGCCCCACATGTCCAGCTCGATCTTGCCCGGAATGTTCGCGAACAATGGGTCGTCGCAGAGCTTGCAGTACATCTCGCCCAGCGCGTCGTACGTCAGCGGTTCGTCGATGACTTCGGATGTCGTATCCATCTCGTTACTCGACTCGGCGATGGGATGGCTCGGTCGGCTGCGATTCGGACAGTCTACGCGCGGACCGACGGCGCAACAATCGTCCATGCGTCATAGCCTTGGACGGGTCTCGAGCGCAGTCGGCGTGGCAACGAACGCTATCCGGCCTTGCGCGGATTGAAAATCGCCGAATGCATGACCTCGGCCATTGTCTTGTTCCCGGCGCGAATGGCGACATACAAGCGCACGAGCTGGTGGCCCTTACGCTCCCACTTCTCCTCCGGGATCGCCCGCACCGCGTAAGCCGGACCGACCCGCAGCACGTCGTGGAATACGATGCGGCTGCCGGTGTGAATCCAGGCGGGCAGCGTGAAGCGGTTGCGCAGCACGTAGTTCGCCTGGCGCAATACGAAGCCCGGGTGCAGGCACGGCGTGTCGCCGCTCGCGTAGATGGCGAGATCGTCGCGCACGTCCGCGCACCATTGCCGGTTGTCGGCAGCCGTCGGCGACCAGGCGAGCGCCGGGAACGGCTTGCCGACTTCCATCAGCTCCCAAGTCACGATCGGGCGTGCTTCGATTGGCGGGGCGGGGGGCGTATCGCTGCGTAGGTCGACCGCTGGGCTCGACTGCGGGATGTGCGAGCTCATGCGCGCAAGCTCGACACCTTCCTCGTTCGTGCAGGTGAGCTCGTGGGCAGAGCCGGTCGCATCCGCGCGCGTGCGGACGGTCAGCAGATCGCCCTCGTAGGCCGGCTTGGAAAACGAAACCTCGGCGATCCCTTTGCCGAGCCAGGTCTCACCGTAGCGCTGGACCAAGGGGCGTGTCATGTGGGCGAATACCGTAACGCCCGGCACGAGCGCGCCCTTGAAGCCGAACTGGCGCGCGACCTCGTCGCTGTGCATCCGATTCTCGGAGTGCTCCGAGGCGTTGTGGGTGCGCACGCAGTAGGGCGGCAAGGTTTCGGCTGCTGGTTGTGGCGTGCTCATGAGAGCTCCTGCGGATTTCGGCGTTCTGTCGAAAGGCTTTTCTGCGTCGTACCCGCTATGGCGGAAGCGACCCTCCCACGCACGGATGTGCGCCAGGATTCGGGAATCGATTGATGAGAGTGCTTCCCTATGGGCGAAGTCCATTTCATTTTTTGTCGGAAATCCTGCCCTATTTTTCTGACAAAAACAACGCGGCTCGCCAAAACAGTGGCCAATGGACACTATTTTTGCGGTCCATGACCGGTACCTCGGCAACGGACGGGTTTGGCGTCCGAGCCGGAGATTGGGACTGCAGGTCGGAACCGGCAAACAGTGCTTCCAGAGATCTCCGCAGGGTCTTCGAGCTCTCCTGCCAGGCGCGCAGCGCATCGGGCAATGCGCCTGCCTGATATTCCGCCTGATCCTGCCGCGCCTCGCTCGCCTGCGCGGCGACGTAAAGCGGAATGCTGAGATTACCTTCCTTGGCGTGGATTTCGTTCAGCGACTTCGTCCAGCAGAGTGCAACACCGATCGAGGCCGCGCACGCGTCATGATCGGTTACGTCGAATGCGGCGGTTTCGGCATGCAGACCGCGCCGTTCCAGCTCTGCTTGCCGCGCATGCAGGGTCGAAGTATCGCGTCCGTTCAAGTACGAGCGCACCCGCCTGGGCAAGTGCTTGTGCGATCGCCCAGCCGAGACCGCGCGACGCGCCGGTCACCAGCGCCACCGTGTCCTGCAGGGAGAACATTGCGAACCCCTCCCGCGGTTTCAGTTCACGGTGGCGCCCGAGGCTTTCACCACCTTGGCCCAGCGCGCGATCTCGGAGCGCACGAGTTGCGCGAACTCCTGCGGCGTATTGGTCTCGACTTCCGCACCGACCCCGGAGAGCTTCGTCTTCACGTCACTGCTGTCCATCAAGGCGCGGATCTCGCCATTGAGCTTGGTTACGAGCTCGTCCGACATTTTCGCGGGGCCGAATACGCCGTACCAGGAAGTGACGTTGAATCCGGACAAACCCGACTCGGCGATCGTGGGCAGATCGGGAAGCAGGCTCGATCGCTTGATGCTGGTCACGGCGATGGGACGCAGC
>WHTS01000151.1 GCA_009377585.1 Betaproteobacteria bacterium | reverse complement strand
GGGCTCGACGTGACCAAGGAGCTGCAATACGGCCGCGGCGTCGAGGATCTGGTCAAGCGCGGAATGTCGTGCCTGGTCATGGACGGTCCCGGCACGGGCGAGGCAATTCGCTTCCGCAACTACTATCTGCGCCACGATTATGAGGTCGCCGGCAGCGCGTGCGTCGATTTCCTCGAGCGCCGCGCCGACGTCGATGCCAAACGCATCGGAGTGATGGCGATCAGCCTCGGCGGCTACTATGCGCCGCGCTGCGCCTCGATGGAGCCGCGCTTCGCCGCATGCGTGGCCTGGGGCGCGATCTGGGACTACCACGCCACCTGGAAGCGGCGCATCGAGGCCTCGTTCAAGGCATCGATGTCGGTGCCCGGCCATCACATCATGTGGATCCTGGGCGTCGACTCGACGGACGAGGCGCTGAAGCGCCTCGAGCCGTTCCGGCTGGACGGCGTGGTGCAGAAGATGCGCTGCCCGTTCCTCATCACGCACGGCGCCGACGACGAGCAGGTGCCGCTCGCCGACGCGCAGGCGCTGCACAAGGCTTCGGGATCGCCGGACAAGACGCTGCGCGTCTTCACCGCCGAAGAAGGCGGCGCGCAGCATTGCCAGCGCGATTATCTCTCGCTCGGCGCAGCCACCATGTACGATTGGCTGGAGGACAAGCTCGTTCGCAGTCGCTAGCCGGAATCGGGCTGCCGAAAGTCACCGCCAGCAATTGGCCGATGGCGAACTGGCTGCGCCGCTGCTTCGATTGCGGCTTCGTATTGGCGCGCCGGCAGCGCATCTGCCCGCGCTGCGGCGCGCGCCAGCGGCCCGAGAGGGTGTAATGCCCAGGTAAATGAGCACCTGGGAATCGTTTCTTCACATTGGAGGTTTGACGTTGGAAAATCACACACGGCGCGCCATGGCGCGCTTGGGCTTTGCTTGTCTCGGTCTCTGCTTCACTGCCGCAGCCGCAGCCGCAGGAATATCCGACCCGGCCGCTTCGACTCATCGTGCCTTATCCGGCCGGCGGACCGACCGATTTCGTCGGCCGCACGGTCGCGCAGAAGCTCAGCGAATCGCTCGGCCAGCAAGTGGTCGTGGACAACCGCGCCGGCGCGGCCGCAATGATCGGACATGAGCTGGGTGCGAAGGCAACGCCGAACGGCTACACGCTGCTCTTCGCCACCGGGGGCGGCATGGTGATCGCACCGCTGGTCGCACCCAAGCCGCCGTACGAGGTGAAGGATTTCGCCGCCATCAGTTTGCTGGTCATCAGCCCGCAGATCCTGGTTGCACATCCCTCGTTTCCGGCCACCAACATGAAGGAACTGATCGCCGCGGCCAAGGCCAAGCCGGGCGCCTACAACTTCGCCTCGGTCGGCACCGGCAGTCCGAATCACCTGGGCGGCGAATTGGTCAAGGCGATGGCCGGAATCGATATCGTGCACGTGCCGTACAAAGGCACCAGCCCGGCGATCACCGGTCTGGTCGCGGGCGAAACGCAGTTCATGTTCAACAGCATGCCGTCGGTTTTGGGTTTGGTGAAGGCGGGCAAACTGAAAATCATCGCCACCGGCGGATCGAAGCGTTCCCCGGTGATTCCCGACGTTCCCGCGGTGGCCGAAACGCTGCCTGGCTTCGAAGTCGTCACCTGGTACGGCATAGCCGGACCGGCCGAGCTGCCGCGCGCTATCGTCGCCCGGCTCAACCGCGAGATCGTTCGCATCATCGCCCTGCCCGACGTGCAGAAACGCTTCATGGACCAGGGACTCGAGCCGCGGTCGAGCACGCCAGAGGAGTTTCTCGCCTTCATGGGCAGCGAGTCCGGCAAGTGGCAGAAGGTCGCCAAGCAGGCGGGCGTCATGCCCCAGCGGTGACGGCACCGTCTTCGTCCGCGCAGGGCGCCGGGGCTTCTGTCGCTTGCATGCGCCAGAGCAACCGGTAGACCGGCGCGGCGCGGAGATTCAGTTGCGGCGCTTCGCTGCGCAAGCGTGCGGCCATGGCGCCGGCATGTTCTGCCGCCGAGTGTTCGTCCGCCGTCTCGATACAGACGATCCAGTCGGCGAGAACATCGTGGTTGGCTCGGAACCGCGCTTCCGGGTTGTCGAGGCTCGCGACGGACCGATCGCAGGTCCAGAGTTGCAACCGGACGCAGGCCGGGTCCCGCAGGCAAGCGTCGAACATTTCGCCGAGGCCGTCCGGAGGCGCAGCCGATTGCGCTTCGGTGCGACCGATCGCGGCGATCCAGCTCATCGCCCCGCCGCATCCTGCGCCCTTGTCGATCGCAACGACGCACGGGGTGCGAGCCATGTTGCGGAAGCGAGGCATCATGCGCCGGGTCCACGCGGTGGGATTTGCAAGCCGGCTGCGATAGGCGGGCGAAGCGAGCACCGCGATCGAGTCCAACCAATAGAACGCGCAGTAGCGCGGCGAGCCCTGCAGCGCAGCGTAGCGCCGCGCCTCCTGGAATCCGGGTACACCCAAGCGCTCCGGTACGTGCTGGCGCCGATACCAGGACTCGAACGCCGGTTCGTGACCCGGCTCGAGGTCATTCCAGACTGCCATCACGCCGCGACCGGTCGTCATGCGGCGCGCGGCCTCAAGTCAATGTGACGCGGCTGCCGGATTGCGCCGAGCGCACCACGGCATCCAGCACGGCGGCATTGTTGATCACCTCGCCGGCATCGTTCACCAGCGCTTTGCCGGCGACAATCGCATCGGCAAAGGCCTCCAGCTCCGCTCGTTCGGTGGAAAGCCCACGGAACTCGACCGTCTCCATCGGCTGGCCGACGAAACTGCGTCGCAGCGTCCAGGTCGTCAGATGCGGGATCGATCCCATCTCCGCCCAGCCCTTCGACCCGAATATTTGCAGTCGCCAGGATTCGGCCGTCGCAATGATGGTCGCGAGATAACCACTGGCGCCGGCTTCGAAGGTGAACAGCATCGAGGTGGTGTCGTCCAGTCCGTAATCCAGCACCATGCGCTTGCTCATGGCGTAGACCGAATCGACTTTTCCAGCGAGATAGATCATGGCGTCGACCACGTGGCAGCCGCGGCCTGTCATCCCCCCCGCCGGTCCTTCGTCGCGCGACGGCCGCCAGTGTTCCTTGGCATAACGATAGACGCTGGGGCCGTTGAAGTTGCCCTCGATGTGCAGCACGCGTCCGAGGCGGCCGTCCTCGATCATGCGTTTCACTTCCTGCAGCGCCGGCTGGTAGCGCCAGTTGTAGCCGACCATGAGGGTGATTTTCGCGTCGGCGCAGGACTTCAGCGTCGCCTCGGTGCTCGCTTGGCTCAGCGTGAACGGCTTTTCGCAGTAGACATGCTTGCCGGCTCGCGCCGCCTGCGTCACCTGCTCCGCGTGCGTGCTGTGCGGTGTGGCGAGCACGACCGCATCGATCGCGGGATCGGCCAGGATCGCCGCGTAATCCGCGGTGATCGGAAAGCCTTTCTGCTCGCCGAACTCGCGCGCCTTGTCCACCGTGCGGGTACATCCGGCCACGAAGCGGATCTTCGGGCTCATGCCCTGAACGTGCTCGACCAGGTTGCGGCCCCAGCCGCCCAGGCCGACGATCGCGGCGTTGATCATCCGACCCTCTCGACCTGCTGTCATACCATCTCCTCGGAAACCGCGCCCGACCACGGCGACATGACATCGCTGATGCCGCAGTTCTCGCCGCTGTCCCAGTCGCGTGCCACTGCGCTCGGACACGCGAAGTTGGTGGGATAGACCACGAGCTCGGTTTCGCTCAACTGGAATTCGCGCTCGAGCGCCGCCCGCGCGTCGGGCGCGAGCCGGGGATCGATGCCTACCGTATCGCCGCCGCTGGCATCGATACGCGGCGTATGCCAGGCCACATCCAGCGCCATGCCGTAGTCCAACAGCATTGAAGTGAGCTGAAGCACGGCCGGGAAGATCTTGCGCCCGCCCGAGCCGCCGAGCGCAAACGCATTCCGGCCCTGCTTGCGCACCAGGACCGGACACATGTTGGTGAGCGGACGTTTTGCCGGTGCTATCGAATTCGGCACGCCGGGCCGCGGATCGAACCAGAAGATGCCGTTGTTCATAACGATCCCGGTGGACGGCAACACCAGCCGCGAGCCGAACACCGAGAGCAGGGTTTGCGTAACCGCCACCATGTTGCCATCGCGGTCGACGACGTTGAAGTGCGATGTGCAGCCAGGCTCACGCGGATCGGCCCTGTCGCCCATGTTGCTGAGCCGATCTTCGAACGCGGCCCGTAGCTCGCGTGCATAGGCCACGAAGGCGTCGCCGTCCGGCGACTTGCCGCTGAAACGGTGGCGCGACAAGCCCTCCAGCACGCGTTGCATGCTCGGTCCCGCGGTGAGGCGCGGCGCAGCCGACACCTCCGCGCCCCGGTACATCGACGCTGTCGGCGCCGCGAGCTGCGCACGATACGTGGCCAGATCGTCCGCATCGACAATGGCGCCGAGCGCTTTGAAGTCGGCCACCAGCGCGCGGGCCAGGGCGCCTTCGTAGAAATCGCGCCGGCCGGCTCGCGCCAGCTGCTTCAGCGTCTCGGCCAGTCCAGTGAGGCAAAGGCGCGTGAGCGGACTTCCGACCGGCGTGACGGGTGGAAACCCATCGGGCAGCCAGACGGCACGAGTCGACGGATAGCGCTCCAGCTCGCGCGCCATGGTCGCGACCTTGAGCGTCAGGTACCAATCGACAGCCATGCCCTGCTCGGCGATCCGGATCGCCGGCGACAGGACTTCCATCCAGCTCTTGGTACCGAAGCGCTCGAGCGCGAGGCCCATGCCGTCGACCTGGCCCGGAACGGCGATCGACATCGGACCGTGCACGTTGCGATCGTCGACGACCTCAGGCCAGGTGAACAGCTCCTGCTTGGTGCCGCCGGTGAGCGGAAAATCGGCCGGATCGAGCCGGCGCGGCGAGATGGGCGAAAAATCGATCACCTGCACATGCTCGGCGCCCTTCAGCGCGATCAGCATGTAGCCGACGCCGCCCAGCCCGCTGTTCCAGGGCTCGCATGCGGCCAAGGCGAAGCCGGTTGCGACGGCCGCGTCGATCGCGTTGCCACCCGAGGCGAGCACCTGCGCACCCGCTTCGGCGGCGATGCGATTCTGGCTCGATACGATGCCGCGGCCGGAACGGATCAGCGGCTTGGAGACTTGCCAGTTCTGGACTCGGTGCATCGGCCGCTCCGCTTAGGCGATGCGGCCGATTATACCGAAGGGTTTTCTCGCGCCTTGGCTATGGCGGCTGGCGCCTACCGAGCATGCACCGGCCAAGGGCGTTCACATCAGCCCAGACGCTAGCCGGCGTTGACCAGCGGCGATATTTCGCTGGCGGGCAGACGGCGCTTGCGGATGATGACGTTCACGCCGCTCGTGCGCGGTTTCGATTCCGCAGCCGCAGGCGGCGTCGCCTGATGAGCCGGCGGCGTCAAGTTTTCCCCCAAGGGGCACTTGAATGCGCCGTGACCGGCCAGCTCACGCATCGCGGCCTGCGCGGCGGCAAGGCGATCGGGCAGCGACATCCAGGGATGCACGACGGTCGCCGTTTCGCGCCGGCCCGCATGTTCGCGCCGGCCCGCCGGGTCGCGACGTCCGCCCGGACGCTGCGTGCGCGCCTGAGCGCCTTTGTGGTCACGAAACCGGTTGTTGTAGGCAGTCCTGATCATGATCCCATCTCCCAATGCGTGATTTCAGCCGTAGCGGCGACCCTGAGCTCTATTGCCCCGCGTACTCTGCGGGAACCGTTACGATCGGTGCGGCGCAAACGAAGTTCCGTGTCGAAGTCGATTATGCGCATGAACCGTAGCGCGCGAATGGCGATACGTCACATCGCGCAAGCGAATATGGGGCCCGCGCGCGGAAAGACGAGTCGCGGCGCGCGATCGATATAATCCGCTCAACTGTATGTCGAGCTTTTCTCATGCAAATCGCCATTCCGGACGACTATCAGAACGTGGTCCATGAGCTTCGCTGCTACGCTGCGCTCGCTGGCCACAAGGTCGTTCGTTACCGGGAACCCGCCGCCGATGTTTCCGACCTTGTCCGGCGATTGCATGCTGCGGAGGCGATCGTGCCGATCCGGGAGCGAAGCCGCTTCCCCCGAGAGCTGATCGAGCAGCTGCCCAATCTGCGAGTCATCAGCCAGACCGGGCGCAGCACTCGGCACATCGATCTCGACGCGTGCACGCAGCAGGGGATCGTCGTCATGGCGGGCACGAATGCCTCGCCCATCGCGCCGGCGGAAATGACATGGGCCTTGGTGCTGGCCTCGCGCCGGCACGTGCCGGAAGAAGTCGAACGCATGAAGCGGGGTGAATGGCCCTCGACGCTTTCGCACCGCCTTTGCGGCAGCACCCTGGGGATATTCGGCCTCGGCATGATCGGGTCGCTGGTCGCCCGCTATGGCGCCGCGTTCGGCATGAACGTGCTGGTGTTTGGGCAGGAAGCCTCGGCGCAGCGCGCGCGGGAGGCCGGTTACGAAGTCGCTCGCGACAAAGCAGAGCTGTTCGAACGCTCCGACGTGCTCTGCCTGCTGGTTCGCATGACGCCGCAAACACGCGGCATCGTCGCGCGCGAGGACCTGGCGCGGATGAAGCCAACCGCGCTGTTCGTGAACACCGCGCGCGCGGCACTGATCGAGGATGGCGCCCTGGTCGAAGCGTTGCGCGCCGGCCGCCCGGGGTTTGCCGCCGTCGATGTGTACGAACGCGAGCCGATCATGGCGGCAAACCATTCGCTGCTCGCCATGCCGAATGTCGTCTGTACCCATCACATTGCCTGGGCCGAGCACGACACGTTCGAGCTCTATTTCGGCGAAGCATTCAACAACCTGGTCGCGTATGCACGCGGCGAGCCGCGCAACGTCGTCAATCCCGAGGTGCTCGCCCGGCCCCGGTAAACGCTGCGCGCGCTCGCGACATGCGAATAGTCACGCGGACACGAAGCGGAGTGTTCGCTCACCCCCGCACATGAAGACCGTTCTGATCGTATTCCATTCGCTCACGGGCGGAACGCGGCAGATGGCCGAGGCGGCTCATCGCGCTGCCGCGGCCGAAGCGGACATCGAGGCGAGATTGCTGCGTGCGCAGGACGCGGGGCCCGAGGATGTGCTGCAAGCCGACGGTCACCTGTTCGCAACGCCGGAAAATCTTGCGGCCATGGCCGGAAAAATGAAGGATTTCTTCGACCGGACCTACTATCCGGTGCTCGACCGGATCGGCGGGCGACCCTACGCCGTCTTGATCTGCGCGGGCAGCGATGGGCACAACGCCGTGCGCCAGATCGACCGCATCTGCACCGGCTGGCGGTTGAAGCGAATCGCCGAGCCGGTCATCGTTTGCACTCGCGCGCAGACGCCGGAGGCGATACTCGCGCCGAAAACGATCGGCGCCGCCGATCTGGAGCGCTGCGAGCAAGTCGGCGGCGCGCTCGCCGCCGGGCTTGCCCTGGGGATCTACTAGTGTCCTGGGTCAGATTCGTCACCCCCGCGAACGCGGGGGTCCAGGCGGGGTCTCGTACTGGATTCCCGCTTGCGCGGGAATGACGAATACGACGAATTTACGATTCACCACATCAGCGCATGATGAACGGATTCGGCACTTCGGTCGCGAGCGAGATCCATACGCTCTTGGTCTGCAGGTATTCCTGAATCATCTCCTGCCCGCTCTCGCGCCCGATGCCGCTGCGCTTGTAGCCGCCGAACGGCGACAGGTAGCTCACCGCGCGATAGGTATTGATCCACACCGTGCCGGCCTGCAGTTGCTCGGCCATGCGGAATGCCCGCCGCATGCTCTGCGTCCAGACGCCGGCTGCCAACCCGAACACCACGTCGTTGCCGATCGCGACCGCCTCGTCCTCGTCCTCGAACGGAATCACCGATAGCACCGGACCGAACACCTCTTCCTGCGCGATCCGCATCCGGTTGTTCACGCCGGTGAAGATGGTCGGCTCGACGAACCAGCCCTCCCCGCACTCGGGCCGGGTTGCCTTCGATCCGCCGAGCGCGGCCTTGGCGCCCTCGCCCTTGGCGATTTCCATGTAGTCGAGGATCTTCTTGTATTGCGGCGGATTGGTGACCGGCCCGACCTGAGTATCGGCATGCATCGGATTGCCCATCTTCGCCGTCTTGGCAAACTCGACCAGGCGCTCGACGAACTGATCGTGAATGCTCTTCTGAACCAGCAGACGCGATCCGGCGATACAGGTCTGGCCGGTGGCGGCGAAGATGCCCGAGATCACGCCCTTGATGGCGTTGTCGATCTCGGCGTCGTCGAACACGATGTTCGGCGACTTGCCGCCGAGCTCCATGGTGACGCGCTTGAGATTCTTGGCCGCTTGCTGATAGACCAGGCTGCCGGTACGCTCGGAGCCGGTGAAGGCAACCTTGTTGGTGAGCGGATGCTCGACCAGCGGCATGCCGATGTCGGCCCCGAATCCGGTCACGATGTTCACCACGCCCGGCGGGAACCCGGCCTGCTCGACCAGCTTGGCGAATTCGAGTATGGACGCCGACGTGAACTCGGAGGGCTTGATAACCACCGTGCAGCCGGCGGCCAGCGCCGGCGCGAGCTTCCAGGCCGTGAGCAGCAGCGGCGAGTTCCACGGCACGATCGCAACGACCACACCGACCGGCTCATGGCGCGTGTAGTTGAACGTGTCCGGCTTGTCGATCGGGATGACCGCGCCTTCGATCTTGTCGGCCAGGCCGCCGAAGTAGTAGTACCACTGCGCCATGTACGCGGTCTGCGCGCTCATCTCGGCGTAGAGCTTGCCGTTGTCGCGCACTTCGATCTCGGCCAGGCGCTTCGATTCGGGTGCGATGAGATCGCCGAGCCGGCGCAGCAGCGCACCGCGCTGAGAAGCGTTCGTCTTGGGCCACGGCCCCGTGGTGAGCGCACGATGCGCCGCACGCACCGCGCGATCCGCATCCTCCGCGCCGCCCTTCGGAATCGACGCCCAGGGCTTGCCCAGGAACGGATTGTCGGACGGAAAGCATTCGCCCGATGCCGCATCGACCCACTCGCCGCCGATCCACATCCTGTACTTCAGCTGTTGCGAGTCTCCGTCCATGCTCGTCCTCCTGCAGGTTGGCCGCCGCGCGATTCACTTGCCGTGGCGAACGCGTTCGCGCAGCATCGAGCATCCATTCTATGCGTTTGGGTCCCATGCCCATAGGCGACGAGCTGGGACTCGTCGTGGCCGTACGCCAACGCTGGTTGAGAAGATTGGGCGCGCGGTAGACCACCCCGTCCGCGACAACTGTCGCGTCCCGCCCTCTCTCCTTGGAAAGGAGGGGAGTTTCGCTTCCCCGCTCTCACGAGGCGGGGTGTCGGCGCAGCCGACGGGGTGGTGTGGTTTCTCTCAACGCACGAACAGAAACGTGCCGATCAGCACGAACAGCACGCCGACGAGTCGGCCGAAGCCCTGTTGATTCAGCATCGCGTGCATGCGATGGCCCAGCACGACCCCGATCGCCATGAGCGGCAGCGCGACCGCAAAAGTAATCAGCACCTCGTAATCCACCGCGCCGACCGACACGTAGCCAGCCGTGCGCGCGATGCCCATGAGCATGAGCGTGCCCGCCATGGTCGCGCGGAATTCGTGCTTCGGCAGATGCAAGACGTCGAGGTAAACGGCGACGAAGATGCCCGCGAGCGCGCCGAACATGGTGCCCACCACTCCGGACGTGGTCCCCATGATGGCCGCCAGGATGGCGGGCGCAATGCGTATCGGCCGCGGCGGGTGCGCGATGCGCCAGAGCGCGTAGACGCCGTAACAGAAAATGAAAAGCCCCAGGCCCTTCTCGATGAAGCGCGTATCGAGACTCTTGAAGACCCAAAGGCCAGCTGCGATACCGACCACACCGTAGGGCAGCGTCTGCCAAACCGATCGCCAGCGGATATAACGGTAGTCGCGCACGACGATCGCCATCGACGACAGGATGCCGAGCATGACGAGCGCCGGCACGATGGTCTTGGCCGGCATGACAACCATCAGCAGCGGTGCGTTCAAGCCGCCGAAGCCGGCACTGCCGCGCACGGAGAACGACAGCACCATCACGGCGACGAAGTAGGCGAGGTCGAGCGGGCTCAGCGCGTCCATCGAGCGCGGTCGCGGTAAACCGCGACCCGTTGAGCGAGGCCGCGGTAAACCGCGACCCGTTGAGCGAGGCCGCGGTCTACCGCGACCCGCTGAGTGAGGTCGCGGTAGACCGCGACCGGGAGCGGCCGGGCAGGATTCGGCACGTGCCGGTAGCGTGCCGCGCTCACTTCACGCCGTACTTCGCGCGATAGTGCTTCCCGAGCTGCTTGCGCGTCTGCGCCTGCAAGCGCGAAGCCGCGGCGCTCCTGGAAGGGGAAATCGGCGGCTGCGTCGCACCGCGCGGCGCGGGCAGCTTCTTTCTCGTTGTCGACCGGGTCATGCGCCGATTATAGTCCGCGCCATCGGCTTGCCCTGCAGTCGTCAAGACAATGGACCGCACCGAACGCTTCTATATCATCGACCGCATGTTGCGTGAGCGCGAAGTCGTTTCGTTCGCAGCGCTCGCTGAACGCCTGGAAGTGTCGCGCGCGACGCTCAAGCGCGACCTGGAGTACATGCGAAGCCGCTTGCATGCACCGATCGAATTCGACCGGGAGCGCGGCGGTTACCGGCTCGCGGCCGAAGCGGGTGACTCGCGCTACGCGCTTCCCGGCCTGTGGTTCAGTCCCGCCGAGATCCATGCCCTGCTCACCTTGCAGCACCTGGTTTCGAACCTGCGCACTGGAAGCGTCATCGCCCCGAGAGTGTCCGCAGTCGCCGAGCGCCTGCGCGCCGCGTTGGGGGGCGCGGGACACGACGAAGACGAGCTGCGAAAGCGCGTGCGCATTCTCGGCATGGCGGCACGCGAGATGACGCTGGAGCATTTCGAGCGCGTGGGCCTGGCGCTTCTCCAGCGCCGCCGGCTCGCGATCCGCTATTACGCCCGCGGGCGCGGCGACGAAACCGAGCGCGAGATCTCGCCGCAGCGGCTCGTGCACTACCGCGACAACTGGTATCTGGATGCCTACTGCCATCTGCGCGCAGACCTGCGCAGCTTCTCGGTCGATGCGATCCGCGACGCGTACATGCTCGAAGCGCAGGCTGCAGAGATCCCAGACGAGCGTCTCGACGCGGTGCTCGGAACGGGATATGGCATTTTCTCCGGCGAAGCGGTCGCATGGGCCACGCTTCGCTTCACGCGCAGCCGTGCGCGCTGGGTGAGCGCCGAGCAGTGGCACCCACAACAGCGCACCCGGTTCGAACGCGACGGCTCGTTCGTGCTCGAGGTGCCCTATAGCGATCCGCGCGAGCTGCTGATGGATGTGCTGCGTCATGGCGCCGAAGTGGAATTGCTCGCGCCGGCGCAGTTGCGCGAGACGATGAAGCGTATGCTCGACGACATGCAGGCGCGCTATGCCGGATCGGCCGCCGCTTTACCGCACAAATGATGTTCTTCCCCTCCTCGTCGAGAGTGAGGACGGCTGCATGGACACACTTAACGTGTGTCCATGCCCGGACGAACGCCCGAAGCGCTTTGCGCGCAGGGCGGGCGGGACGCGACGATGTCGCGGACGGGTGGTTCAATTCCGCATCAATTTTCGCGAGGTCCACCAGTGCAAGCGCAGATCTCACGAGCTCGCGGAATGGCGTGCGCGCGATGGGCGAGTCTGGTCTAAACTTGCGGCGCAGACGAGCCTGTCCGAACGATCACCAACAACGATGACGGATACAACCGCTTTCGACTATACCTTGCGCGTCAGCCCGCGCGCTCGCGTCGTGCGCTTGTGCGTCAGCCCGCATCGCGGCCTCGAGATCGTGGTGCCACGCTGGTTCAATCGCAAGCAGCTGCCCGAAGTCCTGAACGAGAAGTCGGCCTGGATTCAGCGTGCGCTGGAGCGCGTGCGCCCGCAGCGCGAAGAGCTGCTGGCATCGGCCGTGTGGCAGCTGCCCGAGCGCATCCACTTTCGCGCCGTCGATCTCGAATGGGAAGTACGCGCGCACGCGACGTCGGCCCGGCGGCTTTCGATCAATTACCATCGGCCTGGGCTGATCGACATCCAGGGACCGGTGGAAGACGAGGCGCTGGGCCGTCACTTGCTCGGCCGCTTCCTGGTGGTGCAGGCCGAGCTGCATCTGCCGCGGCTGCTTTCCGCGCTGAGCCGCGGCACGGGCTTGTCGTATCGCCGTGCATCGATCCGCCGCCAGCGCTCGCGCTGGGGCAGCTGCTCGGCGCAAGGCGCGATCTCGCTCAATGCGGCGCTTCTGTTCCTGCCCTACCACCTCACGCGCTACGTGCTCGTGCACGAGCTCTGCCACACCGTGCACCTGAATCACTCGGCGCGGTTCTGGACGCTGGTCGAGAAGCACTGCCCCGAGTACCGCTTGGCCGAGCGGGAAATGCGTGATGCGCGCGACTACGTCCCGCGCTGGGCCAACAGCGAGCACCCGATCGCGCCACTTGCGTGATCCGGCAGCCAAGTCATTTTCGATGATTGCCCTGGCGTCCCTCCCGCTGTAGCGGAAGCGACCTCCCGCGGAGGCGGGAGCCCAGAAGCCTATTGATCGTTCCGTATTGGACGACAGTCCAATACGGACGCGACGCTCCCCTCTCCCCCCGGGAGAGGGGTTGGGGG
>WHTS01000150.1 GCA_009377585.1 Betaproteobacteria bacterium | reverse complement strand
CAACGACCGCCTGCGCGACCTGGCCGTGCAAAGCGGCGTGCCGATCACCTTCGGGATGCCGGCCGGAAGCCAGGGCACGGAGGACTCCCGCAACCTGCTCGACGCCACGGCCAAGGCCGGCGGCCGCATGTTCGGGCAGACGCATACCCGCGGCGTTTCTCACATCCTGTCGTTCAAGGGCCGGCTGCAGTTCGACGATTTCCCCGAGTGGGCGGAAGTGCGCGCACTGCCGAACGAGGCGCAGCGCAAGGCGTTCAGCGATCCGGAAACGCGCAAACGCCTGGTCGCCGCCACCAAGCGCGGCGGCTATCGCACCGGCGGCGGCGAGCCGCGCGCGCCGCAATACCACAACATGTACGTCCTGAAGGACCCGGTCAGCCGCAATCCCACGGTAGCCGAGCTTGCGACCCAGCGCGGCGTCGATCCGGTCGAAATCATGATGGATCTCGCGCTGGAGAGCGATTTCAACCAGCTCTTCATGCAGTTCGACGATGCCACAGTGCCGAAGAGCGAGGAGGAAACGCTCGCGACCCTCAAGCATCCGCGCACGGTGATGACCTTCTCCGATTCCGGCGCGCACGTGAGCCTGATCATGGATTCGTCGATCCACACCCACCTGCTCGCCTACTGGATGCGCGAGCGCGGCGCGTTCACGCTCGAGGAGGCGGTGAAGATGATCACCCTGACTCCGGCCGTGGCGTGGGGCTTCGCCGACCGCGGCATGGTGCGCCAGGGCTGCATCGCCGATCTCAACGTGTTTGATCCGGCAACGATCGCACCGCAGATGCCGACCATCGAATACGACTTGCCCACCGGAGCACGGCGGCTCAAGCAGAAATCGAACGGCATACTGGCCACGGTGATCGCCGGCAAAGTCGCGTTCCGCAGCGGCGAGCATACCGGCGCGCTGGGCGGCAAGCTGCTGCGCTCGACCGCCGCCGGCGTGCGTTGATCCGGTAACCACCCCGTCCGCGCGGCTCGCGCGTCCCGCCCCTCCTTGCCAGGAGGGGAAATCAGGACTTTCCCCTCCTCTCATGAGGAGGGGTGGCGCGAAGCGCCGGGGTGGTGTGGTGTCGACTGAAAGACGACCCTCGCGTTCGGCGCGAGCCGGCGTGGTCGCCGGGGACGCATGGGGTCAAGCGGTCGAGCCCACGCTGACGGAGCCGCCGGGATGGTTGATCACGCGAACCTCGAACCGCAGTGTGGTGCCCTTCGCGTATGCGCCCTGGCTTCGGTAGAAGCCGTTCATCAGATCGCGCTGGGTGTTCTGCTGCGCAACCGAGGCGTGGCCGATCCAGACGCTGCCTTCGTTTTCCAGGGTGCTCGCGAACGGATACTCGTCTCGGCTCTGGATGTGAGGGACGAGACGCAATGACTCCCTGCGAATCGCGCGCTTTTGCGCCTTGCCGCGATAGATGTAGGTCAGCACGCGCGGCCATCCGGCCATCTGGGCATGCCAGATGTTGTCGGCGATCTCCCGAATGCTCGGCTCCAGCCAGTCGTAAATCATGACCGGCAGTCCCGCGGCGCTTCGACCTTCGCTCATGGAGGATTCCGTGCGCTGCCGATAACTGGACCATAGGTTATCGTTTTCGGCGCGAGCAGTCTGTCGCCGAATGCACGTTCCGCATTCGCGTGAAGCGGTTCGGCCCGCAGGTTCGGAACCGGCGGGCCGCTCCGGCATTCGCGCCTATTGCAGCTTGATGCTGCCCTTCTGCACGACGCGCTTCCAGTTGGCTATCTCCCCGGCGATGAACGGGGCGAACTGCGCGGAAGCCTGATAGTCCGGCTCCACACCCTGGTTGGCCAGCAGCTGCTTGACGTCGTCCAGCGCGAGAACGCCCTTGATCTCGCTGTCCAGCCTGGCCACGATCGAAGACGGCGTGCCGGCCGGCGCGAGAATCCCCCACCAGGCGGATGCGTCATAGCCGGGCACCGCGGACTCCGCGAGTGTGGGCACATCGGGCAGGAAGACGGTGCGTTGCGACGCCGTGGTGGCGAGCGCACGCAGCTTGCCGGAGGCGATATGCGCTTTGACCGCGGGCAGCGAAATCATCGTGCCCTGGCTGTGCGCCCCGAGCAGATCGGCAACCTGCTGGCCGCCGCCCTTGAAGTGCACGACGGTGATGTCGATGTCGGCCATCAGTTTGAACAGCTCGAGGAACATGTGCGCGCTCGAGCCCGCGCCCGCGGTGCCGAAGAAGAGCTTGCCGGGGTTGCGCTTCACGTGCGCGACGAACTCCTTGGCCGTTCGGGCCGGAACGCTCGGGATGACGACGAGCACGAAGGAACCCTTGCCGACCCGCGATACCGGAACGAACGACTTGATTGGATCGTAGGGCAGCTTCTGCAGCGCGGGTTGCATCGTAAACGAGGTCGGCACGAATACCAGCGTGTGGCCGTCCGGAGTCGCCTTCGCCGCCAGGTCCGTGCCGATCACGCCGCCCGCACCCGTGCGGTTGTCCGGGATGAGCTGCTTGTCCAACCGTTCGGACAACTTGGCGGCGATCAGGCGGCCGACCACGTCCGCACCGCCGCCAGGGGTGAACGGGACGATGAGACGTATGGGCCGGGTCGGGTAAGTCTCGGCCGCCGAGGCGTTTGGCGTGAGGCTTGCCAGCAACTGGACTGCCGCGAGTGCGAGCAAATTTCGCAATGTCGAATTCATGTGTTTCGCGTCCCTCAATCCGCACGCGCGCCGGACTCCTTTGCCACCTTGCTCCACTTCGTGAGCTCGGCGCGCAGGAATTTGGCGAACGCTTCGGGCGATGGGCTCATCGCGGTCTGCACGCCTTGCGCCTGCAACCGTTCCTTCACCTCCGGCGTGGCCATCGTCTTGGCGAACCCGGCATGGAGCCGGTCGACGACGGGCCGCGGCGTCTTGATCGGCGCCATGATGGCGAACCAGTTCACCGCGATGAGCTCGGGATAGCCGGCCTCGCTCGAGGTGGGGATGTCGGGCAGCAGGCCGATACGCTTATCGGCGGCGAGGAAGAGCGCCCGCAGCTTGCCCGCCTTGACGTGCGGATAGAGCGCCGGGAAGTCGATGATCATGCCCTCGACGTGGCCGCCGATTAGATCGATCGCCGCCGGGCCGGCGCCCTTGTACGGCACGTGCAGCACGTCGATCTTGGCCAGGCTCTTGAAGAGCTCGAGCGCGAGATGCGGCATGCCGCCGTTGCCCGAGGAGGCGAAGTTGAGCTTGCCCGGCTGACTGCGCGCGAGCGCGACCAGCTCCTTCAGCGAGCGCGCCGGAACGGACGGATGCACCGCGCCGAGCTCCGGCGTGAGCGCGATCTGCGCGATGCCGACGAAGTCGCGCAGCGTGTCGTAGCCGAGCTTCGAGTAGGTGAATGGGCTGATCGCGAGCGGGCTCGAGCTGCCGAGCATGATGGTGTAGCCGTCCGGCGTCGCCTTGGCGACATACTCGGTCGCAATCGTGGCATTCGCCCCGGGCCGGTTCTCGACTACGACCTGGGCTCCGAGCAGCTCGCCGAGCCGAGGTGCGACGATGCGCGCAACCACATCGTTCGAGCCCCCGGGCGGAAAGCCGAGGATGAGCCGGATGGGTTTGGCGGGATAGTTCTGCGCAAATGCCGAAGCTGCGGCAAGCAGGATGACGCCGCAAGTAAGGCGGACCGAAGCCGATATCCGGCGCGAGTGTGAACAGGGCATGCGTTACTTCCTTCTTTGAGTGACACCAGGTTGGGAGTTGCGCGGCGCGTGGAATCGCCGCGCAGTCTGGGAGTTGCGCGGCGCGTGGAATCGCCGCGCAGTCTGGGAGTTGCGCGTGGAATCGCCGCGCAGTCGGGGTCTGTGCCGCCTCTAACCGGCCGGCACGCCGAACTCGCGGCGGCAGACCTCGGCGAGCGCCGCGACGCCGTGGCTGATCTCCTCGTGGCTCGGGCTGGCGAAGCACAGTCGCATGCGGTTGCGGCCGTGCGCCTTGTTTACCGACCACTCCGCGCCCGGATTGATCGCAACGCCCGCGGCGAGTGCCGGCTGGTAGAGCTTCTGCGTATCGACGTTGTCGGGAAGCGTGATCCAGAGGAAGATGCCGCCCTTGGGGTCGTCGAACTGCGCGGCGGGCCCGAAGGATTGCTGCAGCGATTCCATCAGCGTTTCCAGCTTGCCGCGCAGGGTCTGGCGCAGCACCGGGACATGTTTGGAGAAATTGGCGGTGCAGTATTCGGCCAGCACCATCTGCTCCAGCGCGCCGGTGCCGCCGTCGGACTTGATCGCGAGCATGCGCGACATCACCTCCCAGGGCGCGACGATGTAGCCGACGCGCAACGCCGGTGCGATCGACTTCGAGAACGTGCCGATGTAGATGACGCCGCCGCGCTCGCTCATCGCATAAATCGCGGGTGGCCGCTCGCCCGACCAGATGAGATCGGCGTAGCAATCGTCCTCGAAAATCGGCACGCCGTAGTCGGCCGACAAACGCAGCAACTCTCGGCGCCGTTGCACCGGCAGGATGGTGCCGGTCGGGTTCTGCACGGTCGGGATGGTGTAGATGTACTTGGGGCGAACGCCCTTGCGCTTCAGCTCGTCGAGCGCATTCGACAATAGATCGATCCGAATGCCGTCGCCATCGAGCGGAATGCCGATCGGCGTGACGCCCAGGCGCAGCAGCCGGTTGATCGAGCCCTGGTAGCAGTCCTGCTCGATGATCACCGTATCGCCACGCTCGAGCAGCGTGCGGTTGACCAGATCGAGCCCCTGCAACGACCCGGACGTCATCAGGATGTCGTCGGGCGTGCAGGCGATGCCCGCGTCGGCTTTCAGTTTCCCGGCCAGGAACTCGCGTAGCGGTTGGTATCCTTGCGGGCCGCTGTTCAATCCGTAGGTCGCGAGCGTGCGGCCCTCGCGCTTGAGCACCGAGCTCGCTGCGGCGATGAGACCATCGAGTGGCAGCCGGTCGGGATCGTTGTTGCCGCCGGTGAAGTCGTACTTCACCCGACCGGTCCAACGGGCCGCCGCCGGCGGCAGCCCCGTCGGCAGCAGCGGCGCGAAATCGAACGATTCAGAGCTCATGATGTGGGCCTTCCTGCGTGGAAACACGGTGGATACGGCGATTGTCCGGCAAAAAGGTTGGGGAGCCAACGCCACGCTCGACACGCCACGCTGGGGCAATCGAATCCGAACGCTATGCGGTCGCCATCTCCGCACTGCCGGCGACGCGCTGCATGACGATGCGCAGCAGATAGGCGCCGAATTCGGGGTTCTGGTAGAACAACTCCCAAATGCGATCCTCGCTCACCGAGGCCAGTTCGACCTCGGTATCGCACACCGCGCTGTCGGTGCGTCGTTGTCCCTGGGAGAAAAGCCCCATCTCGCCCACGAGCTGCCCAGGCTTCACCAGCACGCCCTTGCTTTCGATGCGCACGCGGCCCCTCATGACCAGGAATACTTCCTCGGCCGGGTCGCCGCGGCTGAACAAGCGCGTGCCCGCCGGGAATGTTCGCAGGTTCATGTAAGGCACCACCATGTCCAGCGAAAGGTCGCCGCGCGCGGCGCGCTTGACGCGGGCGATCAGCACGCGCATCTGGTAGAGGCGCAACATGTTCAGCGGCAGCAGCAGGACGTGCAAGGCCACGATCGGCATCGCGTCCGCCAATATTCCGTAGGACGCGAACGCCACGTTGCTCGCAATCGCCACCACTCGCAGCGGGATCATGGTCTTGAGGTAGAAAGTTGCGAGCACCAGGGCGCCCGCGGCCAGGCCCAGCAAATCGATCGCATTCATCTGCACCGTCCTGTCCGGGATTGGGAATCGACTAACTGCACCAGATTGCGCCGCCGATCGTG
Organism: Betaproteobacteria bacterium; assembly: GCA_009377585.1. Lineage (NCBI taxonomy): Bacteria > Pseudomonadati > Pseudomonadota > Betaproteobacteria > Betaproteobacteria bacterium. The sequence continues at coordinate 6,828 of WHTS01000150.1, read as the reverse complement.
CCGAAGGCAATTGGCCGCGGCTACCGGCGACAGGCCGCGCCATGCGGCAAAGATGACCATGGCGCTGTCGATCACCAGCGCCGGATGGAGCAGGCACATCGGCTTAGCGAGGGCGTGCCGCCGAAGGCGAATGCACCCAGCCGCAGCAGCGCGACCCCGACGCCGAGCGGAGATACGGTCTCGGGCCTACAATGTCGGTTGCCCATGGCAAGGTCCTGGCGCGATCCGCACCGATTCGTTGGTAGCAAGGAGAATCCTATGGCCGAATATATTCCCAGCCCCCGGGATTGGGTACGTGACCAAGTCGAGCTCTACGAGAAAAGCGGCGGCACCCAAGGCACCACCCTGCGCGACACCGGGTTGCCGGTGGTCCTTGTGACCCACACGGGCAACAAGACCGGCGCCATCCGCAAGACGCCGCTCATGCGCGTGAAGGACGGCAACAGCTACGTCCTCGTCGGCTCGCAAGGCGGGGCGCCGAAGAACCCCGAGTGGGTGTACAACCTGCGCGCCAATCCGCACCTCGAGCTGCGCGACCGGACCGAGGTGTCCGCGATGAAGGCTCGGGAAGTCAAGGATGCGGCCGAGCGCGAACGGCTGTGGAAGCTCGCGGTGGCCGCGTATCCGCCCTACGAGGACTATCAGAAGAAGACCACGCGACAGATTCCGGTCTTCGTCGCCGAGCCGGTGCGGCAGTAGGCGCGGTCGGGTCTGCGACTGCGCGCGGATCGAAGCTGGCGAGATTTGTTCGAAGCTGCGCGCCAACGCTCCCAACCACACCACCCCGGCGCTTCGCGCCACCCCTCCTCATGAGAGGAGGGGAAAGACCTGGTTTCCCCTCCTGCCAAGGAGGGGCGGGACGCGACGGTGTCGCGGACGGGGTGGTCTCGTGCGATCAGAACCACACCACCCCGGCGCTCCGCGCCACCCCTCCTCATGAGAGGAGGAGAAAGACCTGGTTTCCCCGCCTGCCAAGGAGGGGCGGGACGCGACGGTGTCGCGGACGGGGTGGTCTTAATGGGCGAAGTGCGCCCGTGTGCGCTTTCTACAGCTCGCCGAAGTGAATCCGCCGGTAAGGCGCCGACGCGATGTTGTCGTCGACGTGCAAATCCCACAGCTCCGCCTGCCCGGCCTGCTGGTGCGCGGCGAAGAGCTCCTTGAATCGGCCCAGGCCGGTGATCTTCTCGCCGCGCAGGCCGAAGCCGCGCGCGATGGATGCGATGTCGCCACGGCCATGCTTCGATTCCTGCGGATCGTAGCCCTGCGCCCGGAACTTGTGCACCTCGGCGCCATAGCCGCCGTCGTTCACCGTGCAGATGAGCATGCGAATGTCCTGGCGGCGGATCGTCTCCAGCTCCTGCGCATGCATCATGAGGCTGCCGTCGCCTTCGATCAGCAGCACCTTGCCGTCGCCGCGCGCCGCCGCGACGCCGATCGCAGCGGGGAACGCCGAGCCGATCGCACCGAAGTCGTTGAGCACGTGCACCTGCTCGGCATGGCGCCCGTAGAAATGGGTGACCACGATGCCGGCAAAGTGCGCACCGCCGCTCACGACCGTCCAGTCTTTCGGGATCGCGGCATCGAGCTCGAGCATCGCCGGGCGCGGATCGACCGTGCCGGGCGCGACCAGGAACTCCTTCGCATCCGGCCGCGCCGCCATTTGCGCGATGCGATTCGCGAGCATGGGCGAGCGCACGCCGGCGGAAGAAAAATTGCGCTCCGCGAGCTTCGCCAGCACGGCCTCGGCAGTCGCCTTGGCATCGGCCCGGATGTGCAGATCGGCGACGCGCAGCCCCTGGTACAGCCCGCGCGGGTTGATGTCGATCTGCACCGTCTTCGCATTCGGATAGAGATAGCCCGCCTCGGTGGTGTAGTGCCCCAGACCAGCGCCGACGCCGATCAGCAGGTCGCACGCGGCGAACTCCTCGCGCGCAAGCGGACTGGCGTAAGCACCCGCCACGCCGATGCCGAAGCGGTTGTGGTCGAAGAGGCCCTTGGCGAAAAGCGAGGTCGCCAGCAAGGCACCGCAGCGTTCCGCCAACGCCTCGAGGCTCGGCCCCGCCCCCGAGCGCAACACGCCGCGGCCGGCCAGGATGATGGGGTGGCTCGACTCCGTGATCATCGCTGCGAGCTTTTCGACCAATGCGGGATCGGGCGCCGGCCGCTGCGGTGTGGGCATGAGCTCGGTCGAAGGCGAATACTCCGCACCCCAGGGAAACGGCGCCTTTTGCAGATCCATCGGCACGCCGAGCACCACGGGAAGCCGCTCTTGACGCGCGGTGTAGAACGCTTCGCGCACCGTATCGAGCATCCGGTCGACGCTCTTCACCGCCAGGTAGCGCGCGCCCGTCGCGGTCGCCAGCGGTCCCAGCTCGAGCTGCTGGACGTACCAGGCGGCCGAGGTCGGCGAATCGCCCGCGAATACGACCATCGGAATGCTGCCGCGCGCGGCAGTGGTGAGCGCCGTCATGATCTGCGTGAAGCCGGGACCGCAGGTGACCGTCGCCACGCCCACCTTGCCGGTGTGACGCGCGTAGCCGTCCGCCATGGCGCAGGCGCAGTGCTCGTGGCGCGCATGCACCACGCGCACGCCGTATTTCTGCGCCATCACCGCGCCCCAATACATGTTCGCGTCGCCCAGCAGCGCGAACATCGTATCCACGCCTTCCGCCACGAAGGCCTGCGACAACACTTCGTATCCGTTCAACTCGCTCATTCGCTTTCCTTGTCCTTGCTTCCAATGATGCCGCGCGCGCCGTCGAGCAGCGCACGACCCAGGATCTTCGTTCCGGATGCCGCCGGCGCCTGCGTCACCGCCGCATCGGCGCCCTTCTCGCGCCGCTCTTCGATCACCTTGACGATGTTGCCGGCGAACTCAGCCAGCAGCGCCCGCGCAACGTGCACACCGCCCGCCGAGGCGAACATCTCCAGCGGGCCGGCGACCTCGAATCCACCTTCCATGCTGACTTCGGTCGTGTCCGTGCCCTTCGCCTCGACCTCGAATCGCGCCCGGGCGCGCGAGGCGCCCTTCTGGTCGATGCCACGCGCCTCGATCAGGCAGCGCTTGACGGGATGATCGTAGGTGAGCCGCGTCTCGCCGCGAAACACTGCCACGGTGGGGCCGAACTTGAACGTCACCTTGCCGCGATGGGCGCCCTCCGGCGTCAGCTCGGTGAGCTCCGCCCCCGGAATGCACGCGGCCACGACCGCCGGATCGGACATGAGCGGCCAGACCTCGTCCGGCGGCGCCGGCACCGAAAACTTCTCCTTCAGCTCGATCACTCGATCTCCTCAGTTCATTTCGTGGACGCGTAAGCCCAGGCGCGTGCAGCCGAGCCGCCGATCATCACCGAATCGTACCGATACGGCTCTGCGCGCGCCAGTTGTGTTGTTGACCGTGGAACCGGTGAGCGCAAACCTCCAGGCGTGCTCCGCTCTGGAGGAGGCTCGTCCGCGCAAGGTTGATGCCGCCTCAGTCGTGCGGAGGTGGCATCCAGAACAACGTGAACTCCACGCGCGACAATTGCGCGTGAACTTCACGTGAAGCAGAGAAACGTCACCCGCGCACAGGCGAAGATCCGCAGAGGACTGGATTTCCCCTGTGAGGATCGACGTTTTTCGTTCGCTACTCGATCCGGGCACCCGAGATCTTCACGATCTTCGCGTACCTTTCGTACTCCACCTTGATCTGCTTGGCGAACTCGTCGAGGGTCATGTGCATGGGGATGAGCGACTGGCTCGAGAGGTTCGAGGCGACAGCGGGATCCGCGACCGCTTTCTTGAGCTCGGCGTTGAGCTTCTCGATGATGTCTCTCGGCGTACCGGCCGGCGCGAACGTCCCCATCCACGAGCTGAATTCGTAGCCTTTCACGGTTTCCGCGATAGTCGGGATATCCGGAAATTGCGCCGTGCGCTTGTCGGAAGAAACCGCGATCGGCCGCAGCCGCTTCCCCTTGATATACGGGAGGACTTCCGAGATGGGCGTGAGGATCATCTGCACTTCGCCCGCGGCAGTCCCGAGGGAAGCCGGGCCGCCGCCCTTGTACGGCACGTGGACGATGTCGATGTCGGCCATGTTGGCGAACAGGCTGGTCGCCAGATGCTGGAAGGCGCCGACGCCGGCCGTCCCGTAACTGATCTCACCTGGGCGCTTCTTCGCCAGGGCGATGAGATCCTTGACGCTGCGCACCGGCATCGAGGGGTGCACCGACAACATGCCGATCAGCTGCGCCACCGGCGAGAGGCCAACGAAGTCTTTCATCGTGTCGTAAGGCAGCTTCTTGTACATGTGGGCATTGGCGATCAACGTGGTGGAATAGACCATGAGCGTGTAGCCGTCCGCCGGGCTCCTGGCCACCAACGACGCACCCAGGGTTCCGCTGGCGCCCGGTCGGTTGTCGATGATGAACTGCTGGCCAAGCTGCTCGCCGACTTTCTGGAAGACGATGCGGCCGACGATGTCGGTTGCCCCTCCCGGCGGAAAGACGATGATCACGCGCACAGGCTTGCCGGGGTAGGATTGCGCCCAGGCGCTGCCGCATGCCAACAGGATGAGAACTGCCCATGTGCCCAACGATCGAATCGTACGCATGCCACCCCTCCTCGTTGTGAGAGTCATCTACAGCACGATGAGACGCGAATCGCCCCATCTCGCGGTGGAACGTGTTGCGGCAGATCGCGAGCGCGCTCGGCTGGATTCCTCCCCCATACCGGCCTGCCCGCTTTGGCAGGCGCCTATTATGCCCGCATGCGTCGCAAGTTCCAGAGAGTGGACCGCCGATAGTAGAACTACACGCCTCGGCATGGATCTACGGTCAGCCGCGACGCAACCGCTACCGGGCACGCTGTAAGGCGAAAAACCTTTCATTCGGAAAACATCTCAGGAGAACGTGATGACGCACCCGTGCTCGATTGCCCCCAACCTGTGGCCATTATTCGCCGCTGCGCTCGTCTGGCCAGGGGGAAGCGCGCTCGCTCAGACCTACCCGGATAAGCCCGTGCGGATCGTGATCGGCTTCGCTCCCGGGGGCGCGGTGGATTTCGTCGCACGCCTGGTCGGGCAGAAGCTCACGGAATCGATGGGCCAGGCCTTCGTGATCGAAAATCGTCCGGGCGCGGCGACCTCGATCAGCGCCGAACGCGTGGCTCGCGCAGCCGCGGACGGCCACACCCTGCTGCTCTTGCCGATTTCGACCGCCGTGCAGTCGGCGGTACGCAAGAAGCTCCCGTACGATCTGCAACGCGATATCGCCCCCATCTCCCAGATCTCGATCGGACCGCTGCTGCTCGTAGCGCACCCTTCCCTGCCCGTGCGCGGCATCAAGGATCTGATCGCGCTGGCGCGCTCCCGGCCCGGCAAGCTCGAATGGTCTTCGCCGGGAATCGGCAGCGCCAACCACTTTGCCGGCGAGCTGCTCAATCTCCAGACCAAGGTGACCATGCTGCACGTACCGTTCAAGGGCTCCAGCGAGGCGGTGATCGCCGCGGCCACGGGGCAAGTGAGTCTCTGCATCACCAGCCTCGCGGCAGCGACGCCGATGCTGCAGAGCGGGCGGCTGCGCCCGCTGGCCTTTACGACGGCCGCGCGCGTGGCCGCCTTGCCCGAGGTCCCGACGATCGCCGAGGCAGCCATCCCGGGCTTCGACTATTTCACCTGGTACGGATTGGCCGCGCCGGCCGCTACGCCGAAAAACATCGTCACGCGACTCAACAGCGAGGTCGGCCGGATCACGAAACTGCCCGACGTGAAGACCGCGCTGGAACGCCAGGGCATGGTGGCTCAGCCCGGGACTCCGGAAGAGTTCGCGGCCGTCATCGGCCGCACCATCGAGCAGACCGCCACCTTGATCAAGGCCGCGGGGGCTCAAGCTCGAATGAGCCAGACGGTTCGTGACCTGCGTTAGACTTGCGCAAATCGCGCGCTTGTTCTGATGCGCGAGCGCGAGACCGGCGATGGAGCAGCGCTTGGAAGACACGATGGGCAAGCCGAAGCACTCAGCGCCCGCGCACGCCGACGCAGCGATCGGGCGAATCCGGACGCGAATCCGGCAGCACCGCTACCGTCCGATCCGCGAAGACGAGTCGGCCATCACGCATGCCGTGCTCGTTCCTTTTTACCTGCTCGGCAGCGAATTGCATATCGTGCTCACCAAGCGCACCAACTTCGTATCGATGCAGCAGGGCCATATCGCCTTTCCGGGCGGCCGGCGCGAGCCCGATGATGCGGATCTGCTGGCCGCGGCTTTGCGCGAAAGCGATGAGGAGATCGGGCTCGAGCCGCGCCACGTCGAGCTCTTCGGCCGGCTCGACGACTTCTGGACGCGCGGCGGTGACATGTTCGTGGCCGGTTTCGCCGGTCTGATCGATCCGGCGGTGTCGCCTTATCCCTGGCGGCCGCAGGAGCGTGAGGTCGCCGAGATCCTCGAAGTACCCGTGCGCCATCTGCTCGATCCGCGCAACGTGGAAGTCGCGCCACCCAGGGAAGTCCTCGGTCGGATGTGGCCGAACGAAACGTTCGTCTTCCGCGGGCACCGGGTGTTCGGTGCGACTGCGCGCACGCTCAGGCACGTGCTGGATCTCGCGTTCGGCGAAAGATGAGACGGTAGGGCAGGTTTGCGGTGTGGCCGCCGGCGAAGACCACCCCGTCCGCGACACCGTCGCGTCCCGCCCCTCCTTGTCAAGGAGGGGAAATGTCCATGATTCCTCCTCTCATGACGCTTTCCCCTCCTCTCATGAGAAACCAATCTCTGGATGCTGAGGATCAAGCAGGCACTGGCGTCGGGGTGATGAGGAAGCCGAGGGCTGCTGCACGACGCTTGAGCGCCGCCA
>WHTS01000149.1 GCA_009377585.1 Betaproteobacteria bacterium | reverse complement strand
ATTGGCGTCCCCACGGGGATTCGAACCCCGGTTACCGCCGTGAAAGGGCGATGTCCTAGGCCTCTAGACGATGGGGACTGCGGGAAGTTTTTCTTGCGAGGCTAGCTTGCTTGTTCGCGTGGTGGAGGTAAGCGGGATCGAACCGCTGACCTTCGCAATGCCATTGCGACGCTCTCCCAGCTGAGCTATACCCCCACGAAAGCAGGCGATTATAGCGACCCCACCGGGTTGTGCAAAGCGCAGATCGGCGTGAGGGAGCCCTGGCCCCGGCGTTGCAGGGAGAAGCGGTCGGACGAACCCGCGTCCCTTGCTCAATTCCCCGGAGACTCGCCATGTACCTCGCTCGGTTTTCGTATTCGGTTCTTCCCGTCAACCGTGATCGCGCGATCGCTATGATCGAGCGCGAAGTCAAGGCGGCCGGGGACAACAAGCTGACCGCGCGGCTGCTAGTACCCCTGACCCGCGGGCGCGAAGGCGCTGCGCTGCAGTTCGAAGTCGAGGTACCCAGCCTGGACCGGTTCGAGAATTTCCGCGAAAACGGCCTGGGCTCGCAGGACGCGACCGGTAATTGGATGCACGAGTTCAGCGAGGTTCTGACGTGCCCGCCGGAAGTCGAGCTGCTGCGAATCGCCTGATACGCCCGTTTGCCTGCGTATGCCTCGGAAAAGTCAGCTGTCGCTCGTGTTGGTGAAGGACTTCCGGGCTGCCTCTTCCAGCCGCTGACGGCCGGGACCACTGTGGTGACAAGCGTTCGGCCGCCGCTAACTTCGTTCGGCCGCCGCCGGCTTCGATCGTCACATGACCAAGCTCGCCGACTTCACCACGCGTACCCGTTTGATCGACGATTGGGTCTCCGTCGGAACTGCTTCCTGGTGCAGTAGCCGCCTTCACCCTTCCGCCGCGATTCCCGGTACGATTCATACGCAGCGCGGAAGGCGCGAGCGGCATCCGACAACGCACGGCTTGGCGAGGAGACAGCAATGGAACAATCTGGCCAGATTCGTTACTCGGTGGTCGAGGAATGGGAGCAGTTGCCGAAGGGCTACGTCCACCGGGACGTCGCCGGCGTCGCGGTCGACGGCGAGGATCGCGTCTACCTGATCTGCCGGGGCGACCACCCGGTCATCGTCTACGACCAGAAGGGCAACTTCCTGCGCTCCTGGGGCGAAGGCGATTTCACCTATCGCACCCACGGCATCACCGTCGCGCCCAACGGCACCATCTTCTGCACCGATGACGGCAATCACACGGTGCGCCAGTTCACGCCGGAAGGAAAACTTCTCATGACGATGGGCACGCTGAACGTGCCCTCCGATACGGGCTACGACGGCAAGGACACCATGACGATCAAGCGCGGCGCGGGGCCGTTCAATCGTCCGACCAACATCGCCATCGGCCCGAAGGGCGATCTCTACGTCTCGGACGGCTACGGCAATTCGCGAGTGCATCAGTTTTCCCCGAGCGGACAGCTGAAGCGCTCCTGGGGCGAGCCCGGACGCGGCCCCGGCCAATTCCACCTGCCGCATGGCATTGCCGTGTCGGCCGATGGGCGAGTGTTCGTGTGCGACCGGGAAAGCGACCGGATCCAGATCTTCAGCCCCGACGGCGAATTTCTGAGCGAGTGGAGCGACACCCAGCGCCCGACTCACCTCGTGTTCGACGCGCAAGGCCGCGCCTATGTCACGGAACTGTGGTGGCACGAGGGCGACACGTCGCAAACGCTGGGGCCGATCAAGAAGGCGCTGCACGCGCGACTGAGCGTCTTCGATCCCGAGGGCAAGGTGCTCGCACGCTGGGGGACTCCGGAGGCAACGGCACCCGGCAGCTTCGCCGCGCCGCACGGCCTGGCGATCGATTCGAAGCGCGACGTTTACGTGAGCGAAGTGACGTGGACTTTCGCCGTGAGCCGCGGGCGCGCGCCGGCGGATTGTCATACGTTCCAGAAGTTCTCGCTCGCCTCGTAGGCATCGGAGACGAACATGGCAGAAGTCGAGAGCGGCGGATCGGCCGGGCCTTCGCTGGCCGACATCAAGAAGGAGGTCATGCGCAGGGCCAACGCGCGCATCAGCCCGTTCGAGGCCATCAAGGCCGAAGACACTCGGCAAGTGGTCGAGGCGCTCACGAGCCTCGACCACGATCACTGGGCCGAGCTGTGGAGCCGGCTCGGCCAGCGCTACGAGGCGCGCGGCGATGAATTGGCGGCCGCCAAGGGCGACGCCAAGGAGATCGAGGAAGCGTACTACCTCGCCTTCGATTACTTTCGCATCGGCCGCTATCCGGTCGCAACCAGCCCGGGCAAGCAACGCGCATACCGCGATTCGCTGCGCGTGTTTCACAAGGCAGCCAAGTACTTCGATCCTCCGCTCGAAGTGGTGCAGATCGCCTTCGAGGACAAGAAGCTCACCGGCTACCTGCAGATTCCCAAGGGCGTCCAACGCCCGCCCATCGTGCTGCAATGGGGCGGGGTCGATGGCTGGAAGGAAGACCGCCAGGCGGCAACCCGGGCGCTGAACGCCCGCGGGGTGGCCACGATGTCGATCGACTTGCCGGGCACCGGCGAAAATCCGGTGCGCTACATTGACCCGCGGGCCGAGGCGACATTCGTGGCCTGGATCAACCACCTGGTCGGCCGCGCGGACATCGACGGCAGCCGCATCGGCGTATGGGGCGGAAGCTTCGGCGGCTACTGGGCAGCGCGCATGGCCTATGTCGAAGCCAAGCGGCTCAAGGGCGCGGTGTTCCAGGGCGGCAGCGTGCACTATGGACTGCAACGCGAGTGGCTCATTCCCGCACTCACCAAGACCGCGTCCACCTATCTCTTCGGCCCGGCGAGCCTGCTGGAAGCGCGCAGCACCGCCATGGGCGTGAAGACGCTGGAAGAGGTGCTGGAAGCCGCGCCGAAGCTCTCGCTCGTGGCGCTCGGGCTCATCGACCAGCCCTCGTGCACGATCCTCGGCATCAACGGCAAGCTCGATGATCAGGCGCCGGTGCAGGACATCTACCTGCTGATGGAGCACGGCACGCCGAAGGAGGCGCGCATCTTCCCCAAGGGCGGTCACATGGGGCGCACGCCGGGCGTGGATGCGTCCGTCATTACGACCGTCATCACCGATTGGCTCAAGGTGCGGCTCGGGGGTTGAGCACGCAACTTGCCCTCACCCCCCTCTCCCGGGGGGATAGGGGGGCTTGATGGCCACCGAGTCGGAAGAGGGATACTCAGTAGAGCTCGGGAAAGCGCGTCAGCCAGCACCACGTCGTCATCACGACGATGGACACGGTGAGCGCCGACACGCCGGTGGCGAACAGGCAAGCGGTCAACAATTCCGGCGCGGCTTGGCTGGCGAGCCCGAACCCGATGGCGAAGAACAGCGCCGTCAGGAACGCCCACTTGGCCGCGAAACCAGGCAGGTATACGCGCATTTGCCGGTTGTACCGATAGTTCAACTGGCGCTCCAGGCGCTTGCCGCGCGTAACGTCGCGAAAGTACGCGAACGGCCAAATGTACCGGTAGAGCAGCATCAGAAACGGTTCGGCGGCGGGCTCGGTGACTGAAAAGCTGTCAAGGCTCATCGCATGCTCCGTAAGCGCATCCACACAGTATTACGAACGGGCTTCGCAAATCTGGAACCTGAGGTCAGGGTCCGCCAATGTCTTCCTCGTCATTTCCGCGCAGTCGGGAGCAATGCTCCACCTCTCTGGATTTCCGTTGACGCGAGAACGACCCGATCCGAGCATCAGCGCATTGACGCACAAGCACCAGGAACAATCCGCTACGATCACTCCGGAAACAGCGCGAGCTGTGCATCGATTCGGTGCAGCGCCTCGTCGCGGCCCAGCAGTTCCAGAACGGCGTCGATGGACGGGCTCTGCGGCCCGCCGGTGACCATCACCCGAAGCGGCATGGCAAGCCGCGGCAGCTTGAGTTTGTGCTCGGCCACCACCGCCTTGAGCTGCGCGTTGATGTCCTGACGAGTCCATGGCGCCGTTTGCAGGCGCGCGCGCAGGTTCGTCAGAGGCTCGCGCACGTCCGCCGTATAGTATTGGGCGCGCAAGCTCTCGGCGGCGGACAGCGGCTTGTAGAAATACGCGGCCGCATCGGCCAGCTCTTCCAGGGTGCTCACCCGCTCCTTGATGAGCGTGACGACTCGAACGAGATCCGGACCTCGCGCCGGATCGCAGTCGATGCGCTGCAGGAAGGGGCGCGCCAGCTCGGCCAGGCGGGTATCGTCGGCCACCTTCAGATATTGCTGATTGAGCCAGGCGAGCTTCTCCGGATTGAAGCGCGCGGGCGACTTGCTGATGTGCGCGAGGTCGAACCACTCGACCATCTGCTGCATCGAAAACACTTCCTCGTCCCCATGCGACCAGCCCAGGCGCGCAAGATAGTTGAGCATCGCCTCGGGGAGGTAGCCGTCGTCACGGTATTGGGTGACGCTTACCGCGCCGTGGCGCTTGGACAGTCGCTCGCCGTCCGCGCCAAGGATCATGGGCACGTGCGCGAACGCGGGCAGCTCCGCGCCAAGCGCGCGAAAGATGTTGATCTGGCGCGGCGTGTTGTTCACGTGATCGTCGCCGCGGATGACATGGGTGATGTTCATGTCGATGTCGTCGACGACGACGCCGAAATTGTAAGTGGGCACGCCGTCCGCACGCAGGATCACGAGATCGTCGAGCTCCGCGTTATCGACCACGATGCGTCCCTTCACCAGGTCATCGAATGTGACCTCGCCTGCGCGCGGCGTCTTGAAGCGGATTACCGGCTTGACGCCCGCGGGCGGGGTTTCGGTCGAATCGCGCCAGCGCCGGTCGTAACGCGGCTTCTCGCCGCGCGCGCGCTGCGCATCGCGCATCGCATCGAGCTCTTCCTTGCTGCTGTAGCAGTAGTACGCTTGGCGCTCGTGCAGCAACCGTTGCGCCACCTCGCGATAGCGATCGAGCCGCTGCATCTGGTAGTGCGGACCTTCGTCCCAGTCGATGCCGAGCCATTGCATGCTTTCCAGGATCGCCTGGCGGGAGAGCTCGGTCGAGCGTTCGAGGTCGGTGTCCTCGATGCGCAGGATGAACGTGCCGCCGTGACGGCGCGCGTACGCCCAACAGAAAAGCGCGGTGCGCGCGCCGCCGATGTGCAGATAGCCGGTGGGACTGGGAGCGAAGCGAGTGCGAACCATGATGGGGAAACGGGGACAAATCGGTATTGTAGTCAAACTCTACGCTCGCTCGCGTCGTTTCACCGATTGAGCCGATGCGCGGCAACGCGGAGCAAGGCACGGCGGAAACGCTGGCGCTCATCCATCGCTTCAACCCGACAACGACGCGCTTCCATGCAACGCCAGAGGTTGCGCGGCAATGGCGGACTACGCTCGAACGTCCTGGCTACGCGACCGCTACCCCAAGTTCACGAATCCATCGCGCAGGCCATCGAAGGCGCGCGCATCGAACGCCGCTCGCTCGCGAATGCCGACCGAGCGCGACGGCTCGAGCGCATCGAGCGCACCGCTCCAGGAAAACGCGACGGGGCGATATGATTGCATCGCCGGGGCGCCGAGATCGTCGACCTGCGTCTCTTCGAGATGCGCATCGAGGCGCGCGTGCATCCATCGCCAATAAGCGGCCATGGCTGCCGAGCCATCGGCTTCAGGGAGGGACTCCGCCGGCGTCTCCTCGGACGGCGACGTCTCGACCTCGATGATCTCCGCGCCGGTTTCAGTTGGTGCAGCCAAGGGCCGGCCGGGACTGACGAAGCCTGCGGCTGCCAGGCTTTCGATTGTCGCTGCCGTGATTCCGAGTGCTGAAGGCGACGGCGACGGCGTCGGCCCAGCGGCGCTGGGCGAACCGAGCGCCGTCTCGGCAGGCTCCCCCGACGCAGTTGCCGCAGACCTAAACCTGGCGGACACCGCGGTCGTGCTCGCCGGTTCGATCATGGGCATCGGCTCTGCCGCAGGGAACATGAGCGCCGCCGATGCGGTTGATGCAAGTGTCGTAGCGTCGGAGATCGCCTCCGCCGGTGGCAACGCAATGACGGAAGGCGCGGATGGACTTGCAGTCTCGGCCGATGCGGCGCCGGACGGCGCAGTGACCGGAGTCGTTACCGGTTCGACCGCCGGTCCCGACACCACGGGTTCCGAGACCACGGGCGGCTCGGAAACGACCGGCGGTTCCGGAATCACGGGCGGCTCGGAGATCACAGGCGGTTCCGAGGCCACGGGCGGCTCGGACGCCAGGGGCGGATCCGAAGCCGTGGGCGGTTCCGGGGACGGCTCCGAAGGCGGATCTACCGGTGGTTCGTCCGGCGGTTCAGAAGCCGGCAGCGATTCTCCCGCCAGCGCCGCGAGTGCCGAAGCATCCCAGGCGGTGCCGCCGGTGAACCGCACGTTCTCGACCCGCATCGCATCGGCCGTAAACCAGTCGCGCACGGTGATGCGCCCGCCATCGTCCGCGATCTCGAGCACCATATCGCCGCCTGCCCGGCGCACGCTCACCTCGTCGGGCGAGATATCGCCCGCGAATTCGAGCGTATCCGCTTCGCCCGCGATACCGTCCTCTTCGATCACATCGCTGCCGCTGCCGCGCGCGAACTGGTAGCGGTCACGTCCTGGACCGCCGCGGATGACATCGTTACCCGGGCCGGCATCCACCCAATCGTCGCCGGCGCCTGCTGCGATCGTGTCGGCTCCGTCCGCCGCGTCGATGATGTCGTTACCCCCGGCGCTTGCAACGACATCGTTGCCGCTGCCGGCGCGCACGAGGTCGTACGCCGACGTGCCGGAGAGATGATCGTTGAAGGGCGTTCCCGCGACATCGATGCCCCGGGACAACAGCGCGTCGTAGGCGAGCGACGTGCCATTGGCGAATTCGAAGTGCTCGACGAGCGCGCGCTCGGCTGCCGAGCGGTCGAAGCCGAGAAACTCGATTCGCCCCGCTCCAGTGTCCAGAAGGAGGCGTTCCTGCTCGAGCGTCAAACGAACGGCGTCGGGGCTTACCGCCTCGCCGAAAGCGATCGTATCGGTCCCGCCGCTGTCCGTTTCGAGGATGCCCAGCCCACCCTCCTCCGGTCGCAGATAACGATCGTTGCCTGCGCCTCCGGCGAGCCATCCGCCCGGCAGCACCCGTTCCACGTTCAGGACGTCGTCATGACTCGTGCCGATCACGTAGGCAAGGCCGCCCGCGATGAAAAAGACATCCTGCAGCGAGACCGGCTCGTTCTCCCCGAAGATCAGCTGCTCCACGGGCAGCGAATCGACGAAGCTCTGCGCTGCGTGTTCCTCGATCTCCACCTGGGGCCAGAGCAGCTCGATGGCATCGCCGTTCGTTCCGATTTCGAGGATGTACGCGACCTCCTCGGCCTGCACGGTTCCGGGCACGAGGCCGCCCGCTGAATCTTCGACCAGCCAGCTGTACGGGCGCAGCGGCTTGCCGAGATCCAGGCCGAAGCGAATGTCCTCGGGCGCGATGCCCTCGCCGAAACGGATCGTGTCGTTGCCGCCTGCCACGGCTCCGAGCGAGATGTTGAAGGTTTCCCCGAAAGCACCGGGCAGCGGCTCGTTGGTGACGAACGTCGTCCCGTCGAGATCGAAGGCGCGGTGTCCCGAGGGGGTGAAATAGCCGCGGAAAAGCAGGTACTCGTCGTTGCCCTCGTACTCGAGGACGACATCGCGCCCGTCGCCCACGTTGAAGACGTAGGTGTCGTCGTTGGCGCCGCCGGCAAGAAAATCGTTGCCTTCCGCACCGACCAGCCAATCCTCGCCGGCGTCCGCGCTCAGCGTATCGTCTCCGGCGAAGCCATAAAGCGCGTCCTGGAAGTACGTCCCCGACAAGATATCGGCGTCTTCGCCGCCCTCGACGCGCACGCCACCTACCCGGCGCAGGAAGCTCGCATAGTCCAGGACCTCGCCGTTTGCAAAATGGAATTCGTCGATGCGTTGCGTATGCGCCTCGCCGAAGACGAGCTGACCCGATGCGCCGGCGAGCCGCAAGGCGATCGAGGTCCCGCCCACGCCGTCGGGGGAAGCGACGAACTCGATCTCGCCTGGCTCGATGCCCGCCCCAAACTCGACCGTATCGAAGCCGCCGGTATCGAGAATCCGGTCGTTGCCGTCCCCGCGTGCGTAGATATAGCGGTCGTCTCCGGCGAGACCGGCGAGCAGATCGTCTCCGGCGCCACCGATGACGATGTCGCCGAACTCATCGCCCGTGAGCGTATCGGCGGCTGGAGTTCCAAGCAAGGTACGATCGGCGAGCTCGCGCGCAACGATCGCATCGGCATCGAGCGTGCCTTCATCGTGCACGATGGCGTCGATGCCTGGATCGGCTTCTCCCGCTGCATACCAATCGCGCACGAACAGGCGGCCGGTTCCGCCGCGTTCGGTGACGACGAGATCGTTGCCGGCGCGGCGCAGACGCACGGATTCCAGCGATGCGCCTTGCGGCAGCATGACGACGTCGAAGCCCTCGCCCGTCGACTCGATCACGCTGTCAACGCCTTCGCCCGGCGAGAACTCGTAGCGATCGTCGCCGGCGCCGCCTTCGAGCCGATCGTGGCCCGATCCGCCGAGCAGCCGATCGGCGCCTTCGCCACCGAGCAAGCTGTCGTCCCCATCCAAGCCGTACAGCTCGTCGTCTCCCGCGCCGCCGTGAAGCGTGTCGGCTGCCGCCGAACCCACCAACACATCGTCGCCGTTCAGCGCGAACAGATTCGTGTGAATCTCGTCGGCGAACAGGATCTCGGATGCGCCGCTGCCCGCCGTGGCGCGCGCAAGCGACTGGGTGAGTTGCAGCAGCTCCGCGCCGCTCACTGTGTCGGTATCGCCGATCTCGATCTGCAGCTGGTTCGCATCCACGAGCGCCTCGATCGTGATGGCGTCGGTGGGCGAGTACTGGATTTGTAGCGGCGCAATGCCGGCGGACGAGCTCAGGTCCCGATTGGCTCGCAGCGCCGAGAGCTCGATGCCTTCGATGAAAGAAATGTTCGTGATGCCGGCGCCCGCGATCAGCCGGTCGACGCCGTCGCCCAGCGCGAATTCATAGACGTTGTTGCCGCTGCCGCCGTCGAGCAGGTCCGATCCGGGACCGCCCGCGAGCGTATCGTTGCCCGCCTCGCCGAACAGCGTATCGTTGCCGCTGCCTCCGAGAAGGCGATCGTCGCCTGCCTGACCGCGCAGCACGTCGTCGCCGGGGCCGCCATCGAGCAGATCGGCTTGCCCCAGGAACGCGGCGTCCGGATCGTCGCCGTGCAGGCGATCGGCGCCTTCCCCGCCGAACAGTTCGTCGCCGCCGCCGAGACCGTACAGAACATCGTCGCCGGCACCGCCATCGAGCACATCGGCCCCGTTGAATTCCGCCGGCACGTCGAAGGCATCGCCGATCAGCGTGTCGGCCCCGCTGCCGCCGAAGAGCCGGTCTGCGCCCCCTGCGCCGATCAGCAGATCGTCGCCTTCATCGCCGTACAGCGAATCGACACCGTGCAACTGTGCCTCGATGTCGCTATCACCGATAAGAGTGTCATTGCCCGCACCGCCAAGGAGGAGATCGTTGCCGCCCTGGCCGTAGATCGAATCATCGCCCGTGCCGCCATCGGCCACGTCGTTGCCGTGCAGCGCGTCCGGCAAGCCCGCGAAATCGGCGTAGATCGTATCGGCGCCTTCGCCGCCGAAGAGAATATCCGCGCCGCCTTCGCCGGTGAGCTCGTCCGCCCCGGCGCCGCCATCGATGATGTCGTCGCCATACGCAGAAACGTAGTGTGGATAAGTGATGATCTTGTTGCCGATCACCTCGAACGGTACCGGCCCGTATCCGTGCAACTCTCCGGTGATGCGATCGGCGCCGTCGCCGCCGAACAGTACGTCCGCGCCGGCGCCACCTACGAGCAGATCGTCGCCCGGATCGCCGTAGAGCAGATCATCCCCGCCCCCGCCGTACATGCGATCGTTGCCGCCGCCTCCGTAGAGTATGTCGGCCGCATCGGCGATCTGATCGCGAAAGAGGTTCGTGAAAATTCCGGTGCCGCCGGTGACGAAGCCGGGCGCGTAGAACTCGGTGAAGTAGCTCTCGACCGCATCGGGACGATAATCCCAGCGCAGGTGGTTCCCGTTCAAAATGGGCGCCTCGTCGGCATCGCCGTCGATCAGGTCGTTGCCCGGGCCACCGACCAGCGTATCGGCGCCGCCACCCCCGGCCACGATGTCGGCAGCGGATGAGGCGATCGCGACATCGTCGCCCGGACCGGCGGTCAGCCAGAAACCCCAGCCGATCGACGGCGCGGCGTTTCCCAGCAGCAACGCGGCTTCCAGTGCGATCGGCGCCTCGGCGAACAGGCGATCGTGCCCGTACTCGCCCATCAGGATAGCGCCGCCTACGTTGGGTCCGACGATGACGGTATCGAGCACGACACCATCGAGCACCGTCGGCGGCGGGGGCGATGCAACGCCTTCGATGCGGAAGCCGAGATCGCCGTCGCGCAGGTCCGTACCGAGGTCGATCTCGCCGTCGACGAAGCTGAGCACCCAGGTCGTACCGTGCGTGAGCAGCAGGTTCCTATCGGGCGAGCGCCAGATTTCGATCGGCGCCGAATCGTCGCGCTTGAACAGGCGCGGCACGAGCAGT
This sequence comes from Betaproteobacteria bacterium, assembly GCA_009377585.1. Lineage (NCBI taxonomy): Bacteria > Pseudomonadati > Pseudomonadota > Betaproteobacteria > Betaproteobacteria bacterium. The sequence continues at coordinate 2,096 of WHTS01000149.1, read as the reverse complement.
TGGGTGTCGAACCGCAGCACGATGCGCCCACGCATCTGGCCCGAGGCTTCGCGCGTCTCGACGATGCGGTCGAAACCATCGCCCAAGGTCCAGAAGTAGCTGTCGTAGCCCGATCCACCGGCCAACATGTCGTTGCCGGAGCCGCCGGTGAGATCGTCGTCACCGCCAGCCCCCTCGAGATAATCGGCGCCTGCAGCGCCGAACAGCTTGTCGTTGCCGCCTTCGCCGTAAAGCCGATCGGCGCCCGCCTTGCCGGTCAAGGAGTCGGCGCCGCCTTCGACCGTGGAAGGATTCGCGGCCGGGTCGCCAGCGGCGCCGAACATGATCTTGCGCGCCTGGCCGGATGCGGCCAGGCTCTCCACCAGCTTGACGAGGATCGAACGCGTTGTCTTGCTCATCGGCAAATCGGGCGCGAACAGGCCGGGCGCATGTGCGTTGGCAATCGACAAGGCGAAGTCGCCGGCCGCCGTCGAATACGCGATCGATTCGTTGCCGAGCTCGTAAGCATGATCGGCCATACCGAGTCTGAGCTTCAGGGCCAGATAATCGGCACGGTCCTGCAGCCACTCGCTCGTGATCGAACCGGTTCCCGTGGCCGGGTCGTGCAGCGCAAGCGTGGTATCCCGGTTCAAGCTGTCGTAAAGCCCCGCGCCGAGGACGAAGAAGGGATTGAGCTCCTTCAATGCGTAGCGAATGGCCTTGCCGGTGTCGGACGCCTCGGCAGCCGCGGTGGCGATGTTCGCGCTGCTCCATCCGGCGAGACTCACGATCTGAAGGTTGTCGGCCAGGCCGCGGGCCGCAACTTCGGTTTCGATGGCCTGGATGCGCGCATGGAACGGATCGCGATACGCCAGCAATCCGAAGGACGAAACGCCGTCGGCGGAGGCGAGATCGGTCGACCAGTCGTTATCGCCCACGCTCGAGCGGCCGAACAGGACGCGCCCGAAGGCATCGACCACGCGCTCGAGCGTATCGTGCTCGGCCAGCGCCGCGGGCGGATACAAGTTGTACGTCTGCTTGCGCAGATTCGAGCTGGCGCGAAACACTTGCTCCGCCGTCTCCTGGGAAAGCGAGGGCTGCGCCTTTTGCAGCATCCGGATGACGGCCAGCGAATCGACGATCAGGGTGATGGAGTGGGTATTGCCGAAATCGCCCAATCCGCGGTCGGAAAAAGGAAGTCCAGCGAGGATCGGCTGATCCTCGATGTAGACGGACTGCAGCTGCGAATCGGGGGCGGCGCGAATGCCGGAGTCGGCCACGATGTTCCAGTCGCTCGCTTTCGCCATGTCCCCGAACGTGGCGTTCGAAGGTGCGCCGGCGGCCGCCAGCCCGGACACTTGGTGGATTTTCACGTCCGCCGGAATCAATCCGCTTTCCTGCAGCGAGGGGAAGGTGGCTCCCAGCCCGCGGCGCACGGTCTGTACGTAGGTGCCTTCGAGAGCTTCGGAGGCGAACATCGAGACGAGAAAGTGCTGCGCCGAGCTCGCGATCATCGGCACGCCATCGGTACCGTTTGGAATGCCCTTTCGACCCTGCTCCCTGGCGACGGTGATGAGCGATTCCACGACGGCAATCATGCCGTCAGCGCCACTACTGACGTGCGGCTGGAATGCCTCGGGCACGAAGGCAAGCCCGTGGAATAGCCCATATCGGTTGAACTCAGGAACCAGCAACCGAACTCTCGCTCCTAACCCATCCAGGAGGGACACGCGCGACGCCCAGTCGCGCGCTTTGACAATCGCCGCCTCCAGGTTCTCCGGGCGCACGTAAGTCTCGTACATCGCCAGCACATCTCGATATGTACTAGCCGAGAAGCCATCGCGAATCCGCCCAATTCCCGAGGAATTAAAGAGGTACAGCGACGAGATGGCCTCCCCGTAGAAGGTCGAGAACACGGACGCAATATGGCCGCCGAGCGAGTAGCCCGACACGTTGATCTTCGTGCCAGCATTGATCGCCGTGGTGAACGCCGCGATATCCGCGGCGCGCAGGAAAGTCGTGTCGTGGGCGGTTGGTGCATCCGGAGTTGCACCCGATGCGCGCGTGCCGTCGAGGAGCGACTGCCAGTATTTCTCCATGCTCGACACTTGCGCGAA
>WHTS01000148.1 GCA_009377585.1 Betaproteobacteria bacterium | reverse complement strand
CTAGGGGGTTCACGAAATTGGTTTGAACCGACTGAACCTCAAACCAATCTACGTGCGCATGCGATGTCATCAACTCCCATTGCGTGATGCTTTCTCCGCGTCCTCACACGTTGCTGCGCGCGAGGACTTTGCAGCACCTCCGGGACAGGTCACTAAGCGACGTTAATTGCTACTTATCGATGATAGGTCGTCTGGTGAGAAGCGAAGGTCGATATAGGTTCCGCGACGTCGACGAACGAGGAGGCTCTTGCGACCAGTTCGATGCCCGCGCGGGGAAGCTACGATCTCAGCCGGACTTTGGCTCGAAGAGCACGATTGGCGGTGTGCGCTTGTGAAAGGTGAACAAAACACCTCGTCGACGTTTTTTTCCCGATTTGATCAGTGCGTGCGTGTCGCTGGTCTTCGCCAATGACGAGGCCTCGCACAGCTTATTCAGCATGCCGACGTGGGCTCGACGGCGTCCGAGAGGCGCCGGAACGCGCGCGCTATGCAGATCCTTAAGCCCTGGGTTGTAGAAACTGAATTGCCTGATTAGGCCGTGGCTCGTTAGGTTAGGCACCCACCTGACCCGCGAGGGCGCGAGGGCGCGAGAATCTCGGACCATTCGTCGAGCTGACCCCGCTTCTCCTCAAGGATCCAGCCTGCTTAGTTTTGTTCTCTGGCGGAGAGGTGATATTTGCAGGCTACGAGCACTCCATCTAGACCAGTACCGTCACCTGCTGTGGGGATATCTTTTGGGCGACGCAGCTTACGAGCTGCCCGGGGCGGCGACTCCCGATAACTCGTTGTGATCGACAGGCGGCCAGTTGGGCGGCTTTCGACCCAAGCGGACATTCGTTGGGTCCCCTCCAAATCGTCTCTAACGCATCACATTCGCTTCATGGCACGGCCGCGATCACCATAACTTCAACGAGCATCCCAGGTCGCCAAAAGTCGGTCGTGAGGCAAGCCCGCGCCGGAGGGTTTACCGGATCGACCCACTCGTTCCAAACAGAATTGTGATCTTCGAACAGACGCATGTCAGCGATCCAGACCTGGGCGCTTAGCAGCTGTGATTTGTCGGTTCCCGCGAGCTTGAGAAGCTCATCGACGCGTCGCAACACTTGAGCAGTCTGGGTTTTGATATCGCCGACAATCGGGTTGGGGGTGATGCCGGCGAAATAGGCGACGTTGCCGTGGATGACGGCCTGGCTGATGATCGGCTGACCGCGATTCTCGTCTGATATCTGTCTAATTTCGTGGCGTATGATCGACATGATGTTCCTTTCTGTGGAGTGAGTGCGTCGAAGGCCACAGGCCCCACATCAATTGGGACCGCTTACTCGAATGGAAGCATGACGATCGAGCCCGTTGTCTTGCGCCCGCCGATGAACTTGTGCGCGGCTGCAGCCTCCCGAAGTGGAAAGGTTTTGACAACGTAGCTCGCTACCACCCCCTTTGCGACGGCATCGAAGAGGGATTTTGCTCCGGCGTCGATTTCGCTTCGGTTCGACATGTAATGCGAAAGCGCGGGACGGGTGATAATGAGAGACCCGCGAACGCCCAGATCTTCGATGAGGTTGATCGGATCAGGAACGCCTGACGCCTGGCCGTAGGCTGCGCACATACCGACCAGCCGCAGGCAGTCGAGTGACCTTTGCAGCGTGTCCTTACCGATCGACTCATAGACAACGTCTACGCCTTTTCCGTCCGTAATCTTACGGGTGACAGCTACGAAGTCTTCGGTCGAGTAGTTGATAACGTGATGACAGCCGAGATTTCGAGCGATCTCGGCCTTCGCGTCGGTACTAACGGTACCGATGACAGTGGCTCCGAGATGCCGCGCCCAAGGACAAAGGATATGGCCCATGCCGCCAGCAGCCGCATGGATCAGAACGTAATCTCCCGGCTGCACCTTGTGCGTTCGATGCAGGAGATATTGCGCGGTCATCCCCTTCAGGACTAGTCCTGCCAGTTGAACGTCATCCAATGGCAAGTCCTTTGGAACCTTAATCAATTTGTCAGCCGGGTAAAGGCGCTCCTGACTATAGGCGCCGATTGGGGGAAGGCAGGTGCAAACCCGTTCGCCGACGGAGAACCCGGTGACGCCAGGACCCAACTCCTCGATCTCGCCAACTCCTTCGAAACCGACGACAACCGGCGGATCGCCGACGATCATCGGGTGCGGGATACCTGCTCGATGGTACGTATCAGCGAAATTCACGCCCACGGCCGTGCTGCGAAGACGTACCTGGCCACGCGCGGGAGACCCGACCTTGATCTCCTCCCACACGAAGTTGTCGGGTGCGCCTTTCTCGTGGATTACCGCCGCCATTCCCATGATGCGTTCCTCCTGCTGTTAACGAGCGGAGAGGTCACAGACGCTCTCAACCACTACGATCTCTAACTCGCTCGCACCGTCCTTCTTGCGGTACGCCGCGGCCTCAGGGTACTCGGCGGATTCGTGGCAGGCGACCGCCTTCTCGAAGCTCCTCGATGACGACGAAGCGGTAGAATTTCTCCCGGCCATTGTTGCCGAGAGGTTCGCAGTTGTCCCGCGCAAACAGTTCGGCCCACGCCGAACTGTTTTTGATTGACATGCTTCCGGTATCAGCGATAGGGTTAAAGATGGTCGCGGCGGAAAATCTAAATCTGGTGGAAGTGGCCGCTCTCGTGGGTGACACTGCGCGAGCGACGATGCTTGGCGCCCTTATGGGCGGCCGGTCGCTGACGGCTAAAGAGCTTGCTTACTACGCCAATGTCTCTCGATCGACGGCGAGCGGCCACCTTAGCAAGCTGGTTGCCGCGCGGCTTTTGACTGTCATTCGCGAACGCCGCTTCAGCTATTACCGGATCGCATCCCCGCTGGTCGCGTCAATGCTGGAGAGCATCAAGGTCGTCGCCGCCATAGAGGTGCCGCCCCGCCGTCAGCCGGAGTCAGCAAACGACGATGCACTCCGTTTTGCCCGTAGTTGCTACGATCACCTGGCTGGCCAGGTAGGAGTCGCTGTTACCGATGCACTTGTGGGCATGGGACACATCGTACTCACCGATGAAGGCGGTGAGGTGACGTCTTCGGGCGGGCGCTTCCTTTCCGCGTTCGGCGCTGATCTGAGGCCGAGGACTCGGCGGATTTTCTGCCAGCCTTGTCTCGACTGGAGCGAGCGTCGTTATCACCTCAAGGGACTCGTCGGAGCTCGGATTCTGGATCGTCTATTGGAGCTCGGATGGCTCAAATGTGTGTCGGGCAGCCGGGCACTCCAACTAACGTCGTCTGGAAGGGCGGGCTTGTCCGAAATCTTCCAGATCAAGATCAACAAGGAGGGCGTGGCAATATCGAGTGCAATGGAGAGCACGAACTCATGGGGTTCGCTGCGAGCGCGTCCAGGCTACGTCGCTTAGCCTATATCGTCGCCCATTTCTTCCCGTAGTCGAATGTCCGGTTCTGGCCTATTGTGTTGAAAAACTAGTACAAAAATTCGCCCGATCTCGGTATGCTGGCCTGACGCTTTCGGGAGGCGACGCAATGATGGGTCGAACAGGCGGCGCGCAAGACCAGCTGTTCTATTCCTTCAATCTCGATGATCACGTTCCTTCGGATCACCTGCTGCGCGGCATCGACCGTTTCCTCGACCTGACCGAACTGCGTCGGCACCTCGTGCCTTTCTACAGTCACACTGGCAGGCCGTCGATCGATCCGGAGCTGATGATTCGGATGCTGATCGTAGGCTACTGCTTTGGCATTCGCTCTGAGCGCCGTCTGTGTGAGGAGGTGCATCTAAACCTCGCCTACCGCTGGTTCTGTCGCTTGGGTTTGTCTGAGCCGGTGCCGGATCACTCGACCTTCTCGAAGAACCGGCACGGCCGCTTCCGAGAGAGCGGCGTCTTGCGGCATCTATTCGAAAGCGTCTTGCAGCGATGCATGGCAGAGGGGCTGGTCCGCGGAGAAGGTTTCGCAGCTGACGCGAGCATCGTCAAAGCTGATGCGCAACGCCAGCGTGGCGTGCCAGGTGAGCACGCAGTCAACTGGTTCAAGCAAGATGAGGCGTCTCGCGCGGTACGCGAGTACTTGGCGGGGTTGCAGGAGGCAAATGCGGCCGTAACGACACCGAAGAACGTCTCGCTGACCGATCCTGCTGCGACGTGGACCGCCGCGCCGGGCGGACCGGCCTTCTATGCGTATTCCACGAATTACCTGATCGACTTGGATGCGGGCATCATCGTTGATGTCGAGGCATCGGCGGTGAATAAAACGGCAGAGGTTGAAGCAACACGCGCAATGATCGAGCGCGTGGAGGCTAAGCTTGAACTAAAACCAACGCGCTTCGTTGCCGACACCAATTACGGGACAGCAGCGATGCTCGGCTGGTTAGTGGAGAAGAAGCAGATCGAGCCGCACGTTCCTGTCTGGGACAAATCAAATCGGGCGGACGGCACGTTCGAGACGAGCGACTTTATGTGGGACGAGCAGGCCAACGAATATCGATATCCTGCTGGCAAGGCGCTACGGGCTCTGCGGCGCCCATTCAAGATCGCGCGCACGGGCATCACCAAAGAAAACACGATCCGATACCGTGCGAGTCAGTTCGACTGCGCGCCATGCCCGCTGAAACAACAATGCTGCCCCAACATGCGGTGCCGACAAATCACGCGAAGCATCCACGAGCGGGCACGCGATGAGGCCCGGCGAATCGCTGCAACAGAAGGATATCGGCAGTCGCGGAAGGATCGTAAGAAGGTCGAGATTCTCTTCGCCCACCTCAAACGCATTCTTCGGCTGGATAAGCTACGGCTACGCGGCTTTAGCGGTGCGCGGGATGAGTTCCTATTGGCAGCAACTGCCCAGAACCTACGACGAATGGCGAAATGGCTGATGCCAGTAGGAAAAGCGGAAATGGCGATCAGTTGAAGAGCATTTGCGCCGCGGTAAGCCTAAATAATCCTGGCGCGGCATGTCTGATGGATCGCAGCGCGCTTAGCCGAGAGTGCGCTCCGAGTTCTTCAACACAATAAACCCGAAGCGGTCTATGAGGGTGAGAGTGTTAAAAAACTGCCTGTCGATGTTCAGCTCGGCCTCAGACCTGATCCAACATTTCTTTAACGCGCTCTGCCAATGCAATCGGATCCACGTTCGGATTCGCGGCGACGTTTCGCAACCACTTTTCGCCGTGGATCAGTGTCACCGAGGTCGATCCAGCAGGCAGGCGCTCGCGTAATGACTCTGTCGATGTTCGCTGTGAGCGCCAAGCGACGACGCCGGTGGTCGGCTGATCAAATACATCGACTCCGGGCATCGCACGAAGTGCCGCCGCAAACGACGCTGCGGCTTCCATGCAACGCTCGATTCGCTCCGCTATGCCGGTGCGCCCCCAGGCATAGAGCATGGCAAGCAGCGGGATGGCGGTCGCACCATGCGAGCCGAGTAGTCCAATGTTCGGTTCCGCCAAATAAGCACCTTCGAAGCTGATCGCCGAATGTGCAAGTTGTGTATTGCGGAAAAAGATCAGCGCCGATTCTTTGGGCTGAAAGAGCCATTTGTGCGCGGAAACGCTAACAGAATCCGCGCGCTCTATGCCAGCAAGTGCATCGGCATGTCGATGACTGAGACGCATCGGACCGGCCCACGCGGCATCGACGTGTGTCCACGCTGCCGCGCCGGAGGCATCCAACGGATCGACCGCTCCGACGCTGGTCGTGCCCGCCGTCAGGACCAGACATGACTGGGCAAGATCGCCCAGCGTCCCGGTGTTCATCCGACCTTGCTCGTCCGTCTCTACGGCGCGGTATTGCATGCCCAGCAGGGTGGCCGCTTTGCGAACAGATAGATGTGCAGCGTCAGAGGCGACGACCACTTTTGCGCCTCTGATTTCACGCGCCGCCCAAATACCAGTGAGGTTGCCAATGGTGGATCCCGGCACCATGTGCCCGCCATCCATTCCGAAGTACGGAGCAAGCCAGCGAACGACGTGCGCTTCCATGTCTCTGGCAACGGGTGCTGTCTCGGGATGGAGCAGGTTCTGATTCAGCGAGGCATTCCAAAGCGTCATCGCCCAGGTGAGCCAGGGAGTCGGCGGATCCATGTGAGCGAATGCGGTGCGGGCGTCGAGCCTCTGGGCGTAACCAAGAACTGTGGGGGCTAGCTGCGCAATGGCTGCCTCCTCACCGATGCCCAACTCTGGCAGGCTCCCGGGCAACTCTGCGACTGTGGCGGCGCGTCGCTCGCGCCATGCAAGCAGCTGGTCCAACGCGATTTCGATGCCGCGCCGATCAGGCAAGAACGCCTTGTCGATCATTCCTGTGCCTCAGAGGGTTTTGCGCATACGGCTAGGCTAGCAGACTCGCGTTGATTCCGCGCAGCGGGCCGGAGGACCGCTCCTGGCCGATTGCACTCCTTGGAATCGAGACGGTGGCGCGTACACGGCATTCAACGCACTATCAATAACTTGTTCTTATCGAGAGTTGTTTTGTCCGCAAGCGCTGACTTTGGCGCCCGCCATCGACGTTCTCGACATAAGAATCGGGGGCGACGAAGAGGGAGCGCCTTATCCACGGCCGATGCGCGTGCTGCGCCTCCTGCGCACGCAGCGCACGGCGGTGGGTAAGCATCCATTTCCGGCCGTTATCGGGCTGGATCGTTAGCTACTGCTAACGCGGGGTCGGGCGAGATCCGCACGAATGGTTGTCCCCTAGCCCAACTTCCACAGTTCGGTAGTGTTTGTGCCGAAAGCGGGCGCGCTGTGGCGCGACCGCAACAACCACCGCTCAGAGTGAGAAGGTCTCGCCAGATGCATGTGCCGCGTCTGGTTTTGCGTGAACGATCGAAAAAGCGCGTGTAGTGGCGACCAAGTGGATTGCCGCGAGCATTGTGCGCGTGAGAATGTGTGTCCATGTATCTGCGACACACGACGCGGCGCAAAGACGGCAAGACGCACGTGTATTGGCAATTGGTGCGCTCGGTGCGCCGCGGTCGCAAGGTGGTGCAGGAGACCGTAGCGCAGCTGGGGGAGCTGGATGCACAGGGACGTGCACGTGCGGCGGCGCTGGCACGCAGCATTTCAGGCGATGGCGCGGTGCTTGCGCAGCGCGGGCTGTTTGAACGCGATGAGGCGAGCGCGGCAGTTGCGGTCAAGCTTGATCAGGTTCGTTTGGAGCACGCGCGTAGCTTCGGTGCGGTGTGGCTGGGCTGGCTGTTGTGGCGGGCACTGAAGTTCGATGAACTGTGTAGCGCGCTCATGCCGCGCGGTCGCGAAGCGGTGGCGTGGGCCGATGTGATTGCGATCCTGGTGATTGGCCGGTTGTGCGAGCCCTCCAGTGAATTGCACGTGGCCGAGCGCTGGTATCGAACCACTGCACTGGAAGATCTGCTCGGGGTGAAGAGCGAAGACATCTATGACGAGCGGCTCTACCGGGCGCTCGATCGGTTGTTGCCGCACAAGGAGGCGATCGAGCAGCACCTGGTGAAGCGACTGGGCCAGCTCTTCGATCTCGATTACGATCTGCTGCTCTACGATGTGACGAGCACCTACTTCGAAGGTGTCGCCGACTCGAACATCGCGCGACGTGGCTATTCGCGTGATCACCGGCCCGATTGCGTGCAGGTCAACATTGCGCTGGTGGTCACGCGCGAGGGCATGCCGCTGGGCTACGAGATCTTCGCGGGCAACGTCCCGGATGTCACCACGGTGAAGGACATCGTCGCGGGCATGGAGCGGCGCTTCGGCAAAGCCAAGCGCGTGTGGGTGATGGATCGCGGCATGGTAAGCGCGGAGAACATCGCCTGGCTCAATGACACGGGACGGCGCTACGTGATCGGAACAGCGCGTGCGGAGTTGAAGCGCTGGTCGCGCGAACTCGCTGATAAAAACGACTGGCGCCACATTCGCGAAGACGTCGAGATCAAGGTGTGTCGCGGTCCCGAGGGGAGCGAAACCTTCCTGCTGTGTCGCTCGGCGAGCCGGCTGGAGAAAGAGAAGGCGATGCACAGCCGCTTCTCTCGGCAGATCGAGGAGGGGCTCGACTCGCTCGCCCGGCGCATCGCGAAGAGTAAACGTGCGCTCGATCGCGGCGTGCTCGAGCGCCAGATCGGGCGGCTGCTACAAAGGAATTCGCGTGCCGCCAGCCGCTACTCGATCTCGATCACCGAAGATCAAATCGCGCCGGCAGGCTTGAGGCTCAAATGGAGCGCGCGTCCCGAGTGGGACGACTGGGCGGGCGTGAGCGAAGGCACCTACATTCTTCGCAGCAACATCCACGACTGGTCCGATGAAGAGCTTTGGAAGACCTACGTCCAACTGAGCGAAGCCGAGGCGGCATTCCGTATTCAGAAGTCCGATCTATGCATCCGCCCCATCTGGCACCACAAGGAAGAGCGCATCAAAGCGCACATCCTCGTGTGCTTCCTTGCGTACGCGATGTGGAAGACGCTGCAGCAATGGCAATCACGCGCCGGCCTCGGTGATGCACCCCGTACGATCCTCACCGAGCTCTCACGCATTCATGCCGCAGACATCGTACTGCCGCTCGCTGAGGCTTCGTGCAAGGAGCTACGGTTGCGTTGCGTGGTGCGCCCGGATCGCGAACAGGCGATCCTTCTACAGCATCTCGGTCTCACCCTGCCGGAGCGCCTGCGCCCGCCACACACTACTGAAATGTAGTGGCGACTCGCAACACTAAGTCATTGATATTCCACAATACCGACCTTCGAACTGTGGAAGTTGGGCTAGCATGGGGCTCCTGCGGCTCGCGCTCCGGAGAGGGGTCGAACATTACCAACCAGGCTGAACGTAGAGACTTCCCTGCGTTCGCGGGACGGCCGTGGCGGCTACCGGGCACTGATCGGCGAGACTGCATGCGCGTTCACCCGGTGCCTCAAATCTCTTCGCTGCGATCGGCGATCTCCATCCTGAACTGCCATCCCTCGAAAGTCATGAGCATCCGCCCGAATTCCTCCCACGAAACATCCCGCCCATCGATTACGACCAGAGGCATGCGCTCATCATTCGCTCCGTCATAGTCGATTCGGGCGCGTACCGTCTTGCCTGCAATTTGCAGATCATGCGTGCCCTGAGCCAGCTGCTTGACGGACAGAGTTCGACGCATCCGCTCGACCAGGCGCCCCAGAAGCGATAGAAGATCGCCTTCCGGTTCGCCGAGAATCTCGAACTGATAGCCCGCCGGCTCCCCGCGCTCGAGCTCGAATGCGTCCAGAGCGACCATCGTCCCAAGCAGCCGCGTGCGGAAATGGAACGTGTGCGCCTCCCCAGCGCAATCGGTCATGACAAGCTCATCGAAATGGATATTTTCGAAGTGCTCCAGACCCTGCCTGCTTGCCACTTCCGCGTTGAAGCATCGGCTGCAAAGCTGCCGGTAGCCGCCCTTCATGGAGCCGTAGCTGACCACATCGTAGGCGGCGGTCACCGTGCCGCAGCCTTGGCACCGGATCCTACTTTCAGCATGCTCGTCGTCGTAGTGCATGAGAGTTCTCGCAGTCGTTTGCCGCAATGGGCGAATTGATACAGCTTATAGCCGCTTCGCGGTCCTGCCCCGCTTCGGCGCTACAGCCTTGTCGCTTTGCGTCCGGCGCACGAGTTCGTCTGTTCCGGCGACGAAATGAAGGCAATGCAGTTCACGCAATTCAGTGCGGCCAGAACGACGAACTTGTCGGTTTCTTCCGGTATAACGCGCTGTAGCCAGCCTGCCGTCTCGCCGCGCACGAATGCAAGAAGGTCCTTCTCCGGGTGAGTCTCGATGTATTGCAGTAGTGCACGCCCGCGAAGGCTCCGTGGCAGGTCATCGCCGAATCGAAGCGTGGCGACGAGGCGCCCCATCTGACGGTCCTGTTCATCCTCGGTGATGAGCGGCCAGATGTGGCCCGACTGCTTCATCGCTTCGAAGCCGATGAGCAGGATATCGAGCAGGAAATCCATCTTCGCCAGAGAGACGTCCAACCGCTGCTGGACTAAAAAAGAGGCGAAGATGTGAGGTTGCGCCCGGGCGAGCTCGTCGGCGAGCTGCTCCTTCTGCATCAAGTCCATCGCCCGAACCCTGGCGACAGCACTGAGGCGTGCCTGGCGCGAGATCCGGCTCATGTGCCCGTGTCACCGCGCTCGGCCGGGATGAACGGGATCAGGCCTTTTTCGTAGGCACGCCGCTGCAACTCTACCGGGGCCTGGCGGATGTCGATCATCGGGCCATTGACCTGCAGCATCCATACCAGTGGGTTGTCGCCCAGCCGGCTCGGCAACGTCCAATCGGGCGACATCGGTCTCATCTCGAGTGCCTCCCTGACCTGCCTGGATTTATTCTGCGCGGTGCTCTCCGCGACGCCGAAGAATTCGGAGAGGGCTTTAGGCTTGCAGTGCGGGACCTGGGAAGGGTCATCGAGGAAATTGACTCGGCCGACCGCGTGGACGGCGGCAGCGGCCCAGACGCTTTCCTTGCCCTTTTGCAGGGGCGATGGTCGTTTTCGTGCCAGGCTGCCGACCACCCGCCGGATCAGCACCCGGTATTCCTCGTTGAGGTGCTTCGCACAGAAGGCGTCCGTGAGCGCAGTGATTGCAGCCACCTTATCAACCATGGCGCGAGGAATTTTATCAGTGGGGACACGGCAGCGGTCAGCGCGGAAACGGGCGATTCTCACAGATCAGGCAACCGGCATTCAGCAGTAACCACCATATAAGAAAGTACGTCACTACGCCGGTCAGAACTCCGCCAACGCCGACATCTGAAATACGGTCGCCAAGAATTTGGCCCCATACGCCGGCGGCGAACAGTCCCGCAAGTGCTGAAATTAATTTTTTCATGTATCCCTCGCCAGGAAGACGAAAATATGCGACGAGACGCAAGCAGGAAAGGTACGAGCTGCTGGATGGCGTAATGCGCGCGCCAACAGGGGGGGCCGCGCGCGCCGTCTTCATCAGCTAAATCGGCGATCAGGGTACACGTAACCGCTAACTTCGCAAGCGGCCCTGATCGTCCAGCATTGTGCTCGTGATGAAGAGCGTGTCGAGATTGTGGCCGGTCCGCGCGAGCTGCGTGAACAAATCGGTAATGTATGAATGCTGGGAGAGTTCTTTAACCGGATCACAACCCGGATATAGCTTCTGAGCCGCCTCTACGGTCATTTTCACTTGGCGTTCTGTGCCGTCGATATGCAGGGTCATCGCTACGCAGCGTTCGACCTCATCAAGGCGACAATTCGTCGGTAATGGCTTCATTTTGCTGTCCCTGCGTTACCAGAAACCCAATTACGATCTGCTGTAATACGAAGTGTCTTGGATCAGTTTTGACGGCACACAATACGACGCGTCGACATGACGAAGCAAGCGGCCAACGGGCATGAGTCGGCACGAGGAGACCGATGAAACTCAGCCGGGCCGCAGGTTGATTTCACTCGGCACCTAATTTGGTCGCAAGGCGGGAAGTTATCGATCAGTTCAAGCTGTGGGTTAAGACCACACTTTCGAAGTCAGTCTTTATCGGCAGCGACGTCGCTGACGGACCGCTCCGGGTTGGATGCGACCGATTGGCCGCTCGACTCTGACGGCCGGAAGCGGAACTTCCCGGTGGCGCGATGCCAATGGCGATGTCCCCGGGCAATTACCGTGACTCTGCTGATGCAAGGAGGAATGCAACGCCGGGTTCGGCAGCCGCTATCCTAAGAACACGTTCTCGTTGTGCCACTGCAAAAGTTCGACACTTGGCCGGTCTGCACCAGTCGCAGGTATCGCAATGTGCTTGCCGTGCAGTGGATAGTAGCTCCTGCCGTTGTCGTAATCGCGGCGAAGCGACTGCTAACCTCGAACATCCCGTTGGGCGTTACGGTCAAGTATCCCTGTTCGAAAAGGCGGTGAAGATCCGCCCGCAGCAACAGGCCATTTCGGACTTCATGAGGGCCATCCTTCGCGAATGGACGAATGTGGGCAGCGTCGAGCGCCGGTAAGGAGTGCTCGCCAGTCATTGCGCAAGCACGCGAGTACGCATCGGTCACTGCAACACGAAACGCTCCTTGACCAAGCCGCGGACGGACGAGAATCGGTGCGCCATAACGCGGCGTGTCCCCGCCGATGAGCGTCGGCTCCATTACCTTCGGCGCAACACCCACGCGCGCTAAGCACTCTGACCACACGAGCGCCCCTTCGCCGACCGCCAGATCGTACCGCGTTGGTCGAAGCGTGCGAATAGGCCAGTCGCTCGGCTGCGGAATCCACTCATCTTTCGAGAAGAATGAGGCATTCACGACGATGATGCAGCCGATCTGAGGTACTGAATCGGCACCTACGTACCGGAAACGCCTTCTGATCTCAGCCAACCGGTCCTGCATTTCGTCGAACGTGGCACATCCGTTTCCCTCGCCGAAGCATTCCCAAGCGAGACGATCGGGGAGGGCCGAGTACCGAGCAAAATAGCCGAAGCCGGCGATCGCATTGTGTGGCGCCTTCAATTTGAAAAGAAACGGCGAGAACTCGGGAGCACGAAACGCCCAGTGAGCGGAGGGGTCCAGAAATTGACCTCCTCCCAGTACCGGCGCTGGCGAAGGAAGTCATACCAGCCGTAATCCGTGATAGCTATTGTGCCGGGAAGCATCATATAGCCCACGAGTCTAGCCTCGTGCGCTGTAAGGCACGCCATCAAGCGGAAGAGTGGCATGGGGTGACGACAGGCGCGTCGGTGATCCGCCGAAGTCATGCACCTGACGAGCGGTATTGCGCCGCGGCAGCAGTCGCATGAGTGCCGACGACGAAGCGGGGACTGATTCGGGGACTGCCGCAGGCGCTGTAAGTACGTACTAACCTACAACGCACTGATTATCGGTGGGTCTGGTTGGATTCGAACCAACGACCAAGGGATTATGAGTCCCCTG
>WHTS01000147.1 GCA_009377585.1 Betaproteobacteria bacterium | reverse complement strand
GAAACTGCACCCGGTTCATCGCCATGGTTCACCTCGTCTTGTCGGTGAACCACATCATGCGCATCCCACTGGCTCACCAAGTGAGCCCGCTGAAGAATGTCGCTAATCAGGAAACTTGGCGACTACATCTGCATTCGAGAAGGGCTTCTGCTCGGTGCCCCGATGGTCGTATGCGACCACAGTGATGGTGCGGCCGTCCTTAAATTGCGCCTTGATGCGCGCTGCATAGCGAGGAAAAGCGTCGATCTCCGGATCGAGATTCGCATGAATCCTACGGGCAGTGGCCAAGACCGCGGGATCGGACACGATATCGTCCTCGTAGCAGTCAGGGTCAGCGAGATCGCGGTACAGAGTGAGGGCTGCCGTGAACGGCATGCTGTACTGCGCCGCCATCATGGATTCCAGCCGATAGACGACCTGCTGGCGCATGATGCTTTCACGCACACCGACGTCGAGCCGCTCCAGATTCTCAACGGTGAGGCCATGCGCTTCGCGCAGCTCGACGATGCCTTCCACCATCGGGTGAAACGCCCTGCAACTCGCATAAGGTTTGAATACCGTATGCATCACTTGGTAGTCCTCTCCCAAACCGGCGGTGACGGACGCCAGCTGAAAGTCGGAAGAGATGCTTCGCAGGAAGCCGAATCTACCCTCCACGATGCTCGCGGGTCCGGTGTAGCCGGCACCGGCAAGCCATGCGGCGGTCACGCCACTCTGAGCCGGCCAGCCGCCATAGAGCCGTTTGACCATCGTGCCTTTCGGATCCTCGGTGAACTCCATCAGACCCGAAGCCATGCTGCCGGCCAAGCCGAGCGCGTTGGTGATCTGCTCGGCACCCAGGTCCATCGCCTTTGCCGCTGCAGCGGTGGCGCCGAAGACACCGACCTGTCCCGTCGCGTGATGGATCTTGTTCAGCTCGCGGCCGAGCGCTCGGCTGATCCGGCCCATCACCTCGTAGCCCATAGCCATGCTTACGAGCAGATCCCGTCCGCTTCCCCGCCTCTTCTCCACGGCTGCCAACGCAGCGGGGATGGTGGGGGCGCCTGGATGGCAAAAACCGCCTTCATAGCTGTCGTCGAGCTCGTAACCGCGGGCACAGAGTCCGTTCGCGAGAGCAGCGTGTTGCGCGCTGCTCTTCCAGCTTTGGCCGTAGACGGTACATTCGCCGACGGCAGAAAACTCCTGCGCGTACTTCAAGGCGATACGACCCCATTCGGTGCGGGAGCTGAGAAGCGCCACTCCGACATGGTCCAACAGCAATTGCTTCGCACGTTCGGTGATTTCCGCGGGAAGATCGTCGAACCGAGTCCGTGCAACGTACTCGGCCAGAACGAGAGTTTCGTTCATGAGCTCATTCCTTGCATGTGCCACCTTCGCGCGGTCTCAATCGGCCTTTATGCCTGATGCTTTCACCACCTTGGCCCAGCGGTCGAATTCGGATTTCGCGAAAGCCGTCATTTCCTCAGGACTGCTGCCCGTTGCCTCCAGACCCTGAGTCATCAAACGCTCTTTGACATCGGCTGCGCTCAATGCGTAGCCAAGGACCTTGTTCAGCCTGCTTACGATCTCTTTCGGCGTATTGGCAGGCACTGCGACTCCATACCAACCGCTGATTTCGAAGTCCGGGTACCCTCTCCTCGTTGGTGCGGTCTGCGACGTGTCGTGCTTGACCGCTAATGGCGATTCGACAAGATCGACCGCGCGTTCGGAACCCCTCGGATCACCGTGTGCCAGCGAGCTCCGAGAAGATCTCTTCGTTGCCCTCTCCGAGCCGACCGATCGGGCGACGCACGCGCGGCGGCGTACGCGACAAGCGAAGAGGCGAGTTCAGCAGAGGCCATCGCAGGCCGTCGTCGGCCAGCGAATACAGCACGAGATCACGAGCAATCAATTGCGGTTCATTCAGTAGGTCGTTGACGCTGTTTACGGGCGCGGTAATGAAACCGTCTGCAGCAGCACGCGCGGCCAGAGCGTCTTTGGTAACTGCTGTGTGCGCGCGCTGCGGATCGAGATCGTTCGCACTGAGCCAATCGGTCAGCCGTTCATCCATGCCGTCGATGGCGAGATGGCCATCCGTGCACGCCACCAACAAAGCCTTCGATCCTGCCTCGCTCGTTCCCCAGGCGAGTTGCGTTGCCCAGACGGCCGCATCCTGCATCGAAATGTCGATCGCTTGACCGACACCGGAGCGGTCTCGGTAACCCAGCGCCGCGACGATCGCCAACAAGGCGAGCTCTCCGCCCATGATGTCTGCCGCCGATATTCCGGCTTTCATCGGCGTTCCGCTGGTGCGAGTGAGATCCATGAATCCGCACATCGCCTGTACCACCGTATCGAATGCGGGGCGGCCGGGGTACGTCGAGTCAAGACCGAAACCCGAGATGGCGCAGTAGACGAGTCGGGGATTGATTCGACTCAGCTCCTTCGCATCGAAGCCGAGCCGCGCCAGCGCGCCCGGCTTGAGGTTCTCGACCAGCACATCCGCGGTCTGCAGCAGCTTCCGGAACCGCTGCTTGTCGCCATCGGTTCGCAAGTCCAGCACCACAGAGCGCTTGTCGCTGTTACTGAAGGCGAAGAAATAGCCCTGGTCGCCCTGAAGAGGCGGCCATTTGCGCGAGCCCTCGCCCCCCGGGGGCTCCAGCTTGACGACTTCGGCTCCCAATGCGGCAAGTTGCCTCGCCACCAAAGGCGCGGTCGTGTACTGCCCGATCTCCACGACCCGCAAGCCGGCGTAAGCGCTGTCGCAATTCCGTGCAGGATCGAGGCGGCCGGTAGACACGGGCGCGGAGCCCTTCACCGCGGCTAATTCTTCTCTGTCGCCGTCGGGAACGGGTATCAGGCTCGGCGTACGTCCCGGGGTAATCGATGCCTTCAACGGGGAACCCGGCAATAGCAGCTGCGCGCCGGATGCCGCGTCGTGCACCTCGGCGATCATGCCGCGATGAAGCAGATTGTCGTGCGTTGCAAGCTGCGGCACCGTCAAGATCGGACCGCAGGCGATTCCGGTCGCGCCGAGGCGCTCGATACATTCGCTGACACTGCGCTCTCGCGTCCAGCGCTCGACTTCCGAATCCACTCGACCGGCGTTGGCAACCCGCTGCGCATTGCTGCTAAAGCCATCCTCCCGCGCGAGCTCGGGACGGCCGATGGCCTCGCAAAGGCGTGCCCACTGGCTGTCCGTCGCGGTGCAGACCAGTACCCAGCCGTCTGACGCACGATAGGCATTCCACGGCGACGCGAGTGAATGCTTATTGCCTGCGCGCGTAACGCTTTTTCCGCTGACGGGAAACGGAAGAAACGTAGCGAGCATGCTGATGGCGCAATCGTACAGCGCAATATCGATGTCCTGCCCCAAACCCGAGCGCGCGCGAACGCGAAGCGCGGCGAGAACCGAGACCGCCGCATAGATCCCCGCGGAGAACTCCAGGATCGGAAGGCCGACGAGCGTGGGCGGTCCCGACGGGTCGCCGGTAGTGTCAGCGATGCCGGAGAGCGCCTGGATGAGAGCGTCCGTGTAAGCGCGGCCTCTAAGGGGACCCGAGTTTCCAAAGGCCGTCAGGTCGCAGACGACCTGACAGTCGCTGCGTGACCATTCGGAAGGCGCGCTTACATCGCTTGAAACCAGCACGACGTCCGCGCGCTCGAGCAATTGGCGCAGCACGTCGTCATCGGCGCCTCGCGCACGCACGCTGCGCTTGCCGGCAGCGACGACAGACCTGCTACGCCACTTCCACTGCGAAAGGGACTGTGCTGGCTCTACGAGCACGACATCCGCACCGAGCTGCGCTAGCAATGAGCCGCACGCACCGACGCCGATGCGCGCACCGATCTCGAGCACGAGCACTTCATCGAGCGCAGTTACCGATGCTTTCGCGACGGCGGACATATCGATCGCAGGTTCGAGAACCCGCAGCGGAGAGCGTATGGAAGACTGCACTCCCCGCGGCGTTCGACGAGGCTACCGCTTCCCTCCGGCAATCGACGTCAGACGCTTGGTCGGAGGCACGACCAGCAACTGGACGAGATCGTCGATGTTGGCGATGTTCTGTATCGTGTCGACGGCCTCGACAATCGTGCCGGGGCGGTCGTTCGGAAGCACCGGATCGACCAGCGAGTGAAATTTCTCCTGCACCTCGACCTTGCTCAATGGGTTTTCGGGCAAGCCCTTGGAGAACGGCACGATCTGCTTGATGCTGCGACCGTCGGTGGTCTCAATCTCGATTCCCGCGCCCTTGTCCACGCGCTCCCATTCGTTGTTGTTCGCTACCACGCATTTGACTTTGCGCGCGGTCTCGAGAAGCTTCGGGTCTTTGAGATCGACCTTGGGGTAGTCCCAGAACCCGTTGCCGCCGTTGACACCGCGCCCGCCGTGATGCAGGCGCATCGCCAGCGAAAATGGAAGGCTGAACTGAGCACCGAGGATGTCCTCGGGCTCGATGATCGATCCGATATGGCTCAGGATCGGCTCGCTGTTCGTGTAGACCTTGATCCCTTTGACCTGCTCCGGCGTGAGCGGCTGTTCGTCCCGAACGAGGTCCAGTGCGTCGAATGCGGCGTGAATCAGATGGCAGCAGGAATACGGCTTGAGCGCGTTATCGAGCGTATGGTAGAGCGTACCCAGGCCCTCGGTGAGGCGGTTCAGGTCGTACTCGCCCGCGAAGACCTTGCAGAACCCTTTCTCGCCCTCTAGTATCGAAGCAGGTCCCGTAATGCCCGCCTCCGCGAAAAGCGCCGCGCGAACCCCGGCCTGCGTGGGAATTGCGCTGTGAATCCGCTTCACGGATCCACCCGTCTTCGTGTATTCGATCAGGCCCGCGGAATGGCTGCCGGCGATCGCGAGCGCATTCAGCGTCTTCTCCGCGTCGAAGCCCATGAGCACCGCCGAAGCCGCGGCGGCGCCGAACGGACCCACGCCCACCGGCGGGTGATGCCCGCGGTAGATCAGGAACGGAGAACAGGCCCAGGAGATTCGGATCTGAATCTCGTACGCCGCCACCACGGCGACGAGGAGCTGCTTGCCGCCGGCCTTCGCGTATTCGGCCATTGCAAGCGCCGCAGGAACCGCAATGCCGCCCGGGTGCGTCGGGCTCTTCAGATGGGTGTCGTCCGTTTCGTTCGCGTGGTTGAACGTGCTGTTCATGAAGGCCGCGTCGTCCGGCGCAAGCTTGTCGCCGAAGTACGCCACGGTTGAATGAGTACCCGAGCGCGTGCGCCGGATCACATCGTAGTAACTCTGGCTCCACGGCAGCGTTGCGCCGGCAATCTGGCAGCCAAAGTTGTCGAGTATGAATTGACGCGCGACCTCGCGAACGTTCTCGGGTATGTCTTCGTAGCGCAGGTTCGCGACCCAGTTGGCCAGCGTTCTGGTTTCGTTCATGCGTTCCTCTCGTTGATGAAAACGTATCTCTCCGTCGAAGTGCTTTGACTCGAAGACGGCGCTTCGGAACTGTAGGGCAGCGTAGACCTCATCCCGACAGGTCGCTGCGCGCAAAAAGGCTCGCGCACGTCGGCAGTAACATGCAGCTATTCCGGGCTGCCGCTTTCACGGGGCGACAATCCCATCACGGGCCACGTCATTTCCGCGGAAAGCGGCAATCCAGCTGCAGGTCGAGCTCACGCGCGTTTCTCCGTCAGCTCCGCGATCAGTGCAGGCACGATCCGGCTGTAGTCGCCTACAACGGCGACATCGGCCACGCCGAAAATCGGCGCCTCCTCGTCCGTGTTGATCGCCACGATTTGCTTGGATGCGCCGATTCCGGCCAAGTGTTGAACCGCGCCGGATATGCCCACCGCGATGTAGAGCTCGGGGCCGACTGTCGTGCCGGTCTGGCCAACCTGACAGGCAGAAGCGATCCATCCCGCATCGACAGCCGCGCGAGATGCGCCTACTGCTCCGCCGAGCACGTCGGCAAGACGCCGTAGAAGCCCGAATCCCTCGGCGCTGCCCAGGCCTTTTCCTCCCGATACGATGACAGCCGCCTCCTCGAGGCTCGGGCCGCCATGCGCCGACTGTGCGTCCGTGTGGAGGCGGGTAACCCCGGTCGGGCGCTCGTCCCTAACCAGGCGCAGCGTTTCCACCTGGGCATCGGTCGGGCGCCGCTCGATCGCGAGAAACGCCTTGGCCTTGATGCTGACAATAGTGCACGACGCGGTGCTTCCCACCACTTCGAGCGCTTTGCCGCCATACACCGGTCTTACGAACGTGAGCTCGCCGGAATCGTTCCGCTCGAAGCCGCAGCACCCGCTGACGTAAGCGGCCCTTCTGCGGATCGCGATACGCGGCGCCACTTGCTGCCCGAGGGCGTCTCCGGTCAGCAGCACGAGCGCCGGAGACAAGAGCGCGCACGCCTGTTCCGCAACGCGGACCAACTCATCGGCGTAGAAGGCGGCGCCGAGCACGTTTTCGATACGATATATGCGATCGGCTCCCTGCAGGCTCGCGGCATCATGGGATTCGCCGGTCAAGACCACGCCGATCTCGCATTCCGTGCCGTTCGCCGCGGCATATGCGGCACTCATCAATTCATCGATGCGGCCACGCTGATCCGTGGGCGCCGCAATAACGAGAATCTTCATCTCCGACCCGAATTTCCTACGCCTGGCTCGAAACGCTTCGGATGTACTGAGCGAGCGCTCTCGCCTGTTCGTGCGCTTCGCCGCCTAAGCGCTGGCACGATCTCGCCATCGTCGGCACGTACCGCTTCAGCACGCGTGTTCGCTGCGGGGATGCCGCCGCGCAGGCAGGAACCAATGTGTCAGCGGTGATCGTCTCGAACTTCGACCGGTGTGCGCGCATCAGGTCCTTCATTGTCGGGACTCGAGGCAGGTTGGAATCCGCGTTCGTGACGCTCGCTACAAAAGGCTCCGTAACCTTCAGCACTTCGTAGCCGTTCGCCGTTTCGCACCGACATAGCCAAGCGTTCTCTTCGCCATCGATGTGAATGACGTTCGACAGGAACGGAACACCCAACAATTCGGCTAGTACAGGACCGGTTTGACCACTGCCGCCGACGGAGCTCGTGCGACCGCACAACACGATTCCCCCGCCGTAGTGACGTATCGCTGCAGCAAGCAACTCGTGCTTGGACGCTTCCGACCCGGTGAAGTCGATCAGACTCGCATGGTCGGCCTTCATCGCATATGCGTGGCGCAGCACATCGTCCGCATCGTCGGCTCCGACGGTGAGCGCTCTCAACTCGCCGCCCACACGCTCGCGGTAGCGCAATCCCACCTCAAGTGCAATTTCATCGAACTGGTCGATGCGGTAACGCGCGAAAGAGAGCGCCACTTCGTGGGTGGCCGAATCGATCCGGAAGTCCTTGGTGGAGGCGTTCCAGTCGAGGGCCTGCTTGACGCACACAAAGATCTGCATAAATCGCCGCGCCTGCTGTTCGTAAACGGCCCTAGCGCGTCACCGAAGCTCGCGGAAGCCCGACGGGTCTACGGCCGTCGCGTATGGCGCCATATACGCACGCTCCTCGCGGTCCCGCGCAAGCCGACCAGATCATCGCGCGGCATGGCTCGCCTGCACTTCCTTCGAGGCCGCGGCCGATTCCCGCCCGGCGAGCCGGCCGAACACGAGCGAGCGCAACAGCGAGGCACCGCCCGGATAGTTGTCGTAGAACAGGCCACCGATCAGCTCACCTGCGGCATACAGGCCTGGAATAGCGCGGTCTTCGGTGTCGATCACCCTCGCCCTGTCGTCTACTTTGAGGCCGCCGAGCGTGAACGTGATGCCACCCGTGACCGGATAGGCGAAAAACGGTGCCGTGTCGAGAGCGAGCGCCCAGTTGGACTTGGGCGGCACAATTCCCTGCGTGCGCTTTCCGTCCCGACGCTCGGGATCGAACTCGCCGGGCTGAACCGATCCGTTGTAAGCATCGACGGTCGCCTGAAGCCGATCGCCCGGTATGCCAAGGGCCTGAGCGAGGCGTGCGATCGAACTCGCGTGGACGGGCTCGAACTCACGATGCAAGCAATACACGAGCTCCTGTTCCGCGACTTTCGCATCGAACAGGCAGTAGGCGATCGAACCTGGCTGCGCGATCACAGCCTTGCCGTACTTCACATAGGTCGTATCGAAGAAATCCTCGCCTTCGTCGACGAAGCGATCGCCGTTGCGGTTGACGATGATGGTGTAGGGGTACGAGTTTATATTCGTCTCGCCGGCTTCTACCGGCTCCGACCTCGCATCCATCACGGCCGAGTGGAAACCGCCCCAGTCGCCCAGCGACTGACCCCCGACCGCCATCGCCATACGAATGCCATCGCCGGTGTTGTATTTTGAGCCGCGCACAACGAGGCTCGACGCTTCGCGGCCCAGATAGCGCACCCGCATCTCGGTATTTGCCTGAAAGCCTCCTGTGGCGAGCACGACGGAGCGCGCCAGCACGTCGACGTAGCCGGTGCGTGTCTTTGCCCGAACCCCGCTCACGCGTCCGACTCCGTCCGTGATGAAATCGACTGCTTTTGTCTCGAACCTGCACTCGATGCCGCGTTCGGCCAATCGCGGATATAGGCTTTCGACTAATCCGTAGCCGTTGCCGCGAACGTGGTAGGACATCTTTCCGCCGCGCAAATCCGGTCTTTCCACGCTGGGCGATGCCAAGGGCGCTCCAAGGCCGATCAACCATTGCACATCGTCTTCCGCGCGGCCGTACAGCACGCGGGCGAGCGCTGGACTAGCGCGCCCCTTGGTGATCCTGTCGAGCTCCTCGATGAGCGCCTCGGGAGGCGTCTCCGCAGTAGGACAGCGAAGCGCGCCGCCGGAAAAACGGGTGTTGCCGCCGCGAGAGGTCTCCGGTGCCTTGTCTATGACCGTCACGGCCGCCCCGGCTTCGCGCGCGGAAAGTGCGGCACACATGCCTGCCAGGCCAGTGCCGAGCACCAGTACTTCGAGATGTTCTGCAGGGATTGCTTCGGCGCGAACGACCAACTCGACTCCTCCTGCCGTGATCTGAGAGATTTGAAGGCATGGTACCGGTCGTTTCAGAACACAGTATGCATTTCATTGTTCGAAACGCCTCTTCGCGTTAAGATGTCCGCCGTTTCGTTACTCCGTTTACCGGCGAATGCGATCGGTTACCCGTATCCTGGCAGTGTTCGAAAGCTTCACGCCCACTCGTGACAGCCTCTCGTTGAAGGAAATCGCAGAGCGCATTGCACTGCCGAAGCCGACAGCGTTCCGTATCGTTCACAGCCTGGAGAGGGCCGGCTATCTGCTGCGTCTCGAGAATCAAGAGTACTGCCTGTCGTTTCGGTTTACGCGGCTCGCAGGACTGGTGAAGAGCACGGTGAGCATTCGTGAGGTCTCGCGACCGATCATTACCGAGCTTGCGCAGCAGACCAAGGAAACGGTGACGTTGAACACCGTCTACGGTCGGGAGCGCGTGTGCATCGATGTGGTCGACAATGTTTCCCCGCTGCGCAGCTTCACCAAGCCGGGTGAGCACATGCCTCTTAGCGACGGCTCGAGCGCGAAAGTGCTGATGGCGTACATGCCCAAGAAGGAGGTCGCCCCGGTGCTCGCGTACGCCGCGCGCACGTTGAAGTGCAAACAGTCGGAACTGGTCGGCGAGCTCACGACGATCCGCGGGCGAGGTTTTGCTGTCTCACACGGCGAACGTGTGCTCGGCCTGTCGGCGATCACGGCGCCCATCAAGGACATGAACGACGAGTCGCGCTATTGCCTGACGGTGGCGGGGCCGACGGTTCGATTGCAGCCCCGCGAGAAGGACTTCGTCAAGTTGGTCGTGAAAGCCGCTGCCGATATTTCGCGGCGCTACGGCGGATAAACGGACGCGATCCGAGCCGGGCCGCGCCGTTTCAGGCTCTGCTACTTACCTTTGAACCGAGCGGTACGCTTCTCGAGGAAGGCAGAGATTCCTTCGCGCTTGTCTTCCGTGCCGTAAATCGTCGTGACCAGAAAAGTCTCGAAATCGATCGCCGAGGCGAGATCCATCTGCATGCCCCGGTGAACCGCCCGCTTGACCAGCGCGAGACTAAGAGGAGCGCGCTCCTCGTAAACCTTGACCATCGCCGTGGCCGTGGCGAGCGCCTCGCCTTGCTTCACCAAGCGATTGATAAGACCGATTCGGTGCGCTTCTTTCGCATCGATGGGATCGGCCGAGAAGAGCAGCTCGAGCGCATTCGATACACCAACAATGCGCGGCAAGCGCTGCGTACCGCCGGCGCCCGCTACTGTCCCTATCTTCGAGCTCGTGACGGCAAAGGTAGCCCCCTCGCCCGCCACCCGCAAGTCACAGGCAAGCGCGAGCTCGAGCCCGCCCGTAATGCAGAAGCCCTCTATAGCCGCGATGACGGGTTTATCGAGCTCCTCTATGCATTGGTTCAACCGGTGCCACTGCTTGAAATAGGCCATTCCCTGCGCGGCCGTCTGGACCTGCAACGCCTCGTTCAAGTCTGCGCCCGCCGCAAAATAGGTGGGACCTCCGGTCACGATAACGGCTCGGATTGCGGGATCGCGCTCGGCAGCACCGAGAGCTTCGATCAGCTCGCCCATAAGCCGGGTACTGATCGCGTTGCGCCTTTCCGGCCGATTGAGAACGAGGACAGCGGCTGCGCCCTCGTTCCGGACCTTTATCGTTTCGTAAGTCATTTGTCGACTCCAGTCTTCCAAAATATGAGTTGCATCACCCACGGTATCCGACGGTGAGCAAAACGGCGTCGAGCGTACCGAAGTGCGATGCGACCAGCGGCTGTTTCGTTGGTCGAAATGCGTACCGATAATCGGTCGCGCTTGCATAATCGGCCGAACATCGTTATCGAGCTGCCGCGTTTCTGCAGCCGAACTGCTGTTCGCGCGTAGGCAAAGGAGAAGATCTTGAGCTACGAAGACATTCTGTACGAGTCAGGAAACGGCGTCGCGACGATCACCATAAACCGTCCCGAGAAGCGTAACGCCGTTCGTCCGCAAACTTACGAGGAGCTGACCCATGCCATGCATCGTGCGGCCGACGATCCGACCATCGGCGTCGTCGTGCTTACCGGGGCGGGCGACAAGGCGTTCTGCTCCGGCGGTGACGTAAGCGACCAGGCAACGCGCAGCCCCGACATAGGCCGCACGCACATGCGGCGCCTTTTCGCTCTGTCATCCGTCATGCGCATGATGGATAAGCCCATCATCGCGAAGATTCGCGGCTTCTGCGTCGGCGGCGGCAATGAGATCCACCTCTTCTGCGACATGTCTTTCGCAGCCGATACTGCCAAGTTCGGGCAGACCGGGCCGCGCGTCGGCAGCATTCCGATCTGGGGTGCCTGTCAGCTCCTGGCGCGCTACGTAGGCGAACGCAAGGCACGCGAGCTCGTATTCGGCTGCCGTCAATACACCGCTCAGCAGGCACTCGAGATGGGACTCATCAACGGCGTCTGCACGCCCGAAGAGCTCGATCAGGTCGTCGCGCAATGGTGCGAGGAAATCCTTACGAAGAGCCCGCAAAGCATCCGCATCGCCAAGCTCGCGCTCAACGCCGGATCCGATCAGGAGTTCTACCCCTCATACTTCCCGTCGAGCGGCCTCCTCGCTTCCATCTACGGCAACGAAGAGAACATGGAAGGCATACAGGCGTTTCTCGAGAAGCGCAAGCCCGACTTCAAACGCTTCCGGCGTACCGGGATGTAACGAAGAAGGACACGATCGATGGACATTCAGTTCGCCGGAAGAACGGTTCTAGTCACGGGCGGCGCTCGCGGCATTGGCTATGCATCGGCCAACCTCTTTGCACGTGCGGGCGCCAGCGTAGCATTGGCCGATATCAATGGAGATGTGGCACAGAGCTCGGCCGCGCGGCTTCGGCAGGAGACAGGGGCGCGGACGCTCGGCGTCAAGGTCGACGTGACCTCGGAGCAGGAAGTTGCCCGCATGATCGAAGCGGTTCGGGCGGAGCTCGCGCCGATCGACATATTCGTCAGCAGCGCTGCGATACTCGACGACAAGCTTTTCCTCGAATCCGACGCCTCGGATTGGCGCCGCATGATCGACGTATGCCTGTTCGGGCCGATGATCTGCTTGCGTGCCCTCCTTCCGCAGATGATCGAGCGCAAGTTCGGTCGTGTCGTGTGCCTCGCCTCGGATTCCGCCCGTTTGGGACAGGCACGGCTCTCCTACTACGCCGCAGCAAAGGCGGGTGTCATCGCCTTGGTGAAATCGGTAGCGCAGGAGGTCGGTCGGAGCGGTGTCACCCTGAATGTCGTTTCGCCTGGGGCCACGAATACCGAGCTGCGTCAGGAGCGCGAGGCGAGCTTGAAGCAGCAAATGGGAGACGAGAAGTATCAACGACGCGTCGCAACGGTGCTAAGGATGTATCCGACGGGTCGCATCGGCGAGCCCGCAGACGTTGCGAGTGCAATATGTTTTCTGGCGAGCGAGCAGGCGGCATGGATCACCGGGCAGGTCTTGAGCGTCAACGGCGGCTTCGCCATGCCCTGAGTACTGCGCAAAGTCACGCACTATCTATTTCATTCGCGGTCTCGCTGATAGTCGGCACCAGTAGTGTCCGGTTAACTTTCGAATAGATTCAACTGACTTGTAGAAACTGTGGCGATCGGCGCCACCGGCTCGAGCCTAAGCAGTTGATGCAGCGGTGTTGTCTCGAACATGGTGAGACTCAGGATCTGTAGCGTTTCATAGAGCGAGGCCTCGAGCTTCAGGCGTTTGCGTACGATGGCCACAAGCACGTAGACGCTCACGGCAATCCAGACCTGGGTCTTGACCGCATTCTCCGAGGTACCGAAGAAGGATTTGATCCGAAGATGCTGCTTGATCCACTTGAACGAAGGTCCGACATACTACCCACCACACTCTGCATGCGGAAGTTGTAGTTCGATACCGCTTCCACCCTCGGGCAGGCGAGCGATTTCG
>WHTS01000146.1 GCA_009377585.1 Betaproteobacteria bacterium | reverse complement strand
GGGGAAGTCTGCCTGCGGAATAAGTTCGCTCTCGAATATATAGGAGAGCAGCGATACAACGACCCCGGCGAATACCCAGACAAAGCGTTCCCACGGATTGACCGGGTGGCCTCTGGACGCCGCCACAGAAATGACCTTACGGCCCTGAGGCCGCAACGTAGTCAACGCCTTGCCGAGGAGCATGGCCCGGAGCGTGTTCGCGCCAAGCCGGAACATCGGGCGCGAGATCGCATCATCAAACGCCTTGTTGATCCGAAACAGTGTCGCAATAATGAAAAACCAAAGTATGGCCCGTGCGCCCCAGTCCAAAACTGGATAGCGTGGCGCGAAATAGTTGAGCGTGAATACGACGGTGACGATCAGCGCCCATATCAGCAGATTGGCGCCGGTGTTAACAGCCGCGAGGGTAATCCCCTGCCAAACCCGAATTGCCCTGTAATAGAGTGAGTACTTGCGCGAGGGCTGGAATGCCTTATGCGCATCCTCGACAAAGCGTTTGTGGATCAGGAACGTCTTTCGCGGCGGCAGGGCTAGTTCTATCCGCATGCCCAAACTCCTCTTATCATCGCCGGGGGGTCACGCCCCTCCTTGAAGGTGGGTGCGCCCTCGGTGCAACGATATACCCCGTCGAGCACCAGATGCAGTGGAGGTGGATATTGAGATTCGCCGCCGAGTGAATCTCTGAACGGCTGCACCTCGCTTGAGCCCCGCCTGCTTGAGCAGGAAACCTGTGATGACCCGGTGCACGACACGCAGCAGCGGTGTCAGCGACTTGGGGTGCACGGCGAACAGAATGCCCAGCGGGATCGGAAACGACAACACCCATTGCCTGACCGGCACCCGCGGGATGACCTGATCGACCAAGCGGTCCATGCGCCGAACGCCGCACGAGGGGCAGAACCCCCGTCGCCTGCACGAGAACGCGACCAGCTTCTCGTGCGCACACTCGCCACAACGCAGCCGCAGGAAGCCATGCGCCAGAATGCCACATTCCAGATACGCCTCGAACTCGTCTTTTACGAACTCAGGTACGCTCGATACGAACTCAGGTACGCTCGACCCGGTGTGCGCCTCGACCTGCGCAACAAAGGTCGCGAGTTCCTCCTGCACCACCCGATACACCGTCGTTTCCTCGGGGCGGTGGCGCTTGTAAGCATAGCGGCAGGCGGGCCAGCCCGCACCAGCGGCAGCGCGGCGCCCACGATGCGCTACTAGCGAGCGAGCTCTTACACCACCGCCGGCAATCGCACGCGCGATCACCTCAAGGTACGAGCCCTGACGCTGCGCCCGCTTCTCCCCATCCAAACTCCGCATGACCTCGCCCTCGCAGCCTATCCGGGCTCAGGCTGACGGTGGTGGCCACGTGGGTCTATCCACTTAGGTCGTAATACCCGCGCCCCTTGCCATCGCCTGCGGGCGTGGGTGGCAGAGGTGGGGCAAGATCCGTTCAGCGAGATTCCCAGGTGTTCACGCACGTTTCCATCGACCAGGGCGATGCCGTGTATTGAGGGTCGAATGACCGAAACGGCTCGGGTGAGGTAATCGCCTGAAGTGCCAGAAGGTCATTCGGTCAGAGTTCCAGGAATACGACCGTCGACCGACTCGTTGCGGCCGTTGGTGGCTGCGAACCCCGACGACCGCACTGGCCGAGCAGTCCTCATACATACCTACAAAAGTTGGGGCAATTCACTAAAGTGACTTCCACCAGCGAATCAGGTGCTGCAGCCAACTCATACTTGGTTGCCATTCGTGAGTAGGTGCAATGTGGGCGTTCTGTTTTGTCGCTAGCGCGGCCGCCTCCTTAGCGTAATTCGTACGGCGGATTTGAGCGGCTTTGTCGGCGCGATCATTTGCTTTCACCCGCTGGATCTGACGATCCGTCATTGCCCTGGCTTTCTGCACAAGGTTGTTCTGAATTACGTAGTGCGAGCGGCAGGGAAAAGCAAAGTTTCCGATCGACGGCCACAGCGAGACCCGACCTCCATTGCGCTTGACCGACCATTCCGCCGATGACAGAGGCGTCACCACTTCCTTCCCGCAGCCGCAACAGCACTTATGCGCCGCGGTGCGGTAGCGCTCGCTGATGTAGAGCACGCCTTGGTCGAGGCGCTCCGGAATGAACTCGACGTATTCAGGTCTGATCTGCTTGATCTTCATGGGGCGGGAGGTTGAGCGCTTCGTCGCGCGTCAGGGAGGCGGAGTCGATCGAATAGGTGTGATGATGGGGTCGCCAGTGGTCGAGGTAGAACGTGCAATGCTTCTTCCACAACTGGACGGCGAGGACGGCATTGAGCATATTCATGTCCGCGACTTGGATGTTACTGCGGTAGAGGTCATCTCTAGGCGCATCGCTTTGTGGCGCATGCCGGCCGAAATGGTCCGACTTCCCCGCAGTGCACAGGGTCGCCCGGCAAGTGCCCAGAATGGCATTCGCCTCTGGCAACACGCACAGCTCCATCCCAGTGTCGACAAACGGAATTCCGCGTGCGATGAGGTGCTCGCCCAACATCTTACGCACACCGCCCTTGTCGACGCATAGGAACACGAAGTCGAGGTTGTCCAGTTCGGACAGATTCTCATCGTCGAGGTAGGCCGCGTGCGAATAGATTCCCTTGCGCATCTTGGCGTAGATCGCGGCGAAGTATTCGACCTTAGGCATCCTGGCCGCAATGTCCTCAATCGAGGCGGCGCTTGGGGCGCGAAAGGCGCTGTGCTGCTCGAATAGGTCGCCATCGAAGAGATGGATTTCGCGCACGGGCGTCTTGGCCATCAAGTCGAGGACATAGCTGCCGGTCCCGCCGAGGCCGACGATGGCTACTCGGTAATGCGCGAGTTTTGCGGTCACGGCAAGGATACCGGCGCGCGTCGAGGCGGTGTCCCAGTAGTTGAAGATTTGTTCCGGGTCAAAGGAAACCACTGGCTCGCCCACATAGGGCGTCGCATCCGGGTCAACGGCTGCAGCCTCCGGGGCAATCAGCGCGAGATAGTGGCGGATCTTGGCCGAATGTGTTTTCGGGAAGTCCCCTTCCCCGTGGGGCTTGTTCGAGAAGCGGTGTTGGGCCGTAAACCCGGGCCAGAGATCCTTCGGCCCTTCGGTGCGATTTAGCGCTTTGATGGGCGTGCCGTTGGCGTGGCACGGAACATCGCCGACGAACCAAATCTGATGGTTGCTCGGCTTACCTAAAGTGCCAACGTTGCCGGCCAACTCGGTCACCATAATGCCGCGCCCCACCTTCCCGCCGGTCTTGACATAGGGCACCTGATGAACCAGCAGGTGCCCGTGCATCACCTCGACACTCAGGCCCTCGTCCTGCAGGGACTGGATGTCAGGATCAAGCACGATTGGTTTTGGTGACATTGAACACCATACCTTCTTTCACATGGACTTCCTGTCCGGCGACCAGCGTGCCGTCTTTCCCGTGGGGGTTGGCATAGGCAACCGTGAAGTCAACGTCCTGATTGGAAGGTTCGCCTGGGAAGGCCAGCTTGATGATCTCCTCGTAGGAAAGTGTCTTGCCGGTCACTTGGCGTGGGCGACCATTAACGATGACCGTGAAGGCCTTGTTCTGCCCCGGAGCCTGACTGGCAATTGAGTTGCTCATTTGAATTGTCCTTGATGAATGGTTGTTACCCTCATGAATCCAGTTCCGCTGGATGTATGATAGAGTGTCTAATAATAACCTCCGGCTTTTCAATATGTCAAGTAGCGCGTATGATTGCCGTTAATTGGACGCAGTCTGATACAGGAGGGATATCCGTGAGCAATCACGACCAGCCGCTGGGCAGGTGGCCCAATGCGCCGTTGGCACTTGTGCTAGCGCAGGTCCGTTTTGATCCCGAAATCGATACCGCGTACAAGGACGTCTCCGCGCGCCTCAAGACTGTGCTGCGGGAGCGCTTCCCCGCCATGAAGGCCGTGCGGCAAGTGACGCTTGTATTTGGCAGCACGCCTGGCGTCGCAGTGGAATCTAAGCCGAACGAGGGGGAGGTCGGCCGTGAACTGCGCAGCGACGACAATCGCAGAGCGTTGCGTCTTCAGGAGGGGGTGATGACCTATACCACCTCCCTCTACGAGGATTCGCTGCGCTTCCTCGCGGAATGGCGGTCCATGCTTGACTGCCTGTGCGCCGCCGGAGGCGTCAAGGTGCAGCGACTAGGCCTGCGCTACGTTGACTTCATCATCCCCACCGCCGGCAAAGTGCCCGAGGACTACTTCAAAGACAGATTCGGTCACTTGACCCACGTCTTTGGCGAAACCGCACAGACTGCCTTTATGAGCCACGAATATCTTCGAGAGGCCGAGGGGGCAATGCGTGTCCAGTTTGGACGGGGCTTCGCGCCTCCTTCCCTGCCTCCCGATCTCGATGGTTCGGTTCACTTGCCCCCGGTATTGTTGAAGAAGTACACCCAAGGGCAGCCATCGGCAGTCCTGGATATCGACCGCTGGCGCGCGGACTCGCGGCGGTTGCAGGCGGCAGAAATCGCCGCCGAATTCCAGCGACTTCGCGACGATATTTCTATGACATTTACTCGTATCATTTCGCCAGAAGCCGTGGCCGAGTGGTCGGGCCAGCCGACATAAGGAGGAGAGAATGAGCAATTCGCGAGTGCTCGCCAGCCGCAATTTGGCGATCCGTCAGGGTGCCATGCGTAGCCTCTTTGGCGAAGGGACAGGAAGCAACCTCGTCGAGGTACAGTCTGACCCTTACCAAGGCGCTTCCCGTCTCTGGGATATGTTGAGTCCCGTTGCCTCGAATTCACGGGAAGGCCGCTCCGCAACCACCAACGTCTACCTCGTTCTCATCAAGAACTACGCCGCCACCTTTGAGGCCCCTTCTGCACTGGAATTCAATCTTGAGGCCGCGTTGCCCTCCGTCGTTCTCTCGCCGGCATTCGTTCTGGATAGGGTGCGTACCGTCTTCGGCCTGAACATCAGCGAGACCGCCGAAGTCTTTGGCATCACGCGGCAGACTGTCTATCAGTGGATGAAGCTTACCGACATGGAGCAGGTGCGTTCCCACGAGAATCGTGACCGCATCAAACAGCTCTACGGGGCGGCGCAATCATGGCAGAACCACCCACCGCTCAAGGGGCGCTGGCTCTATGCGCTCCTGCCTGCTGGCAATACTGTGCTCGACCTACTCAAAGCTCCCCAAGTCAATATCGATGCCCTGCAGGCTGCCTACCAGGCACTCGCGGCCAGCACGCTGGAAAGGCGGCTCAAGGAGGGTGAGCAAGCGACCCGGGCCGTTACCGCGCTGGCGGGCGCGTTCACAGGCCTCGGCGCCGGGCGCAAGGCTCGAAAGGGGACGAGCTGAGTCCGCTTAATGTCTTTCTGGAGCGATTGCAGGCGCTTTTAAACGAGGTTCCCCAAGAGGACCGGCGCCTACTGCTGGTTATCGCCGGTCACAACGGGGCCGGCAAAACCACGATCTACAACGAGCGACTCGCCGATATCCTCGCCGGCAAGCTGGAGCAGCATATCAACCCGGACGAGGTCGAGCGGGCTATCACCCTGGAACTCGGCACGGACAATCATACCAAGGAAGAGTTCGAGGACCTGGCCGCGAAGGAGGGAACTCGCCTACGCCTTCAATATCTCGATCGGGAAACCAGCTTCAGCTTCGAGACAGTGTTCTCCGACCCTGTGCAAGATAAGGTACTTTTCATGGCGGAAGCCCGCCGGCGCGGCTATCTGGTGGTGCTCTTTGCTGTCGGCCTCGATTCGATCGAGAAGTCGAAGGCCCGCGTCGCCATCCGGCATGCCAAGGGCGGCCACGATGTAAGTCCGGAGAAGCTCGAGAGTCGTTACGAGCGTGTGCTGGTGAATTTTGCGCACGGTGCCCGTGCCGCCTCGCTGGCGATCTTCTTCGACAACAGCGAGGATCGCGGCGAAGGCGAGTTGGACACCTACTGGGACATCGCCCTCTTTGAGGAGGGGGAGTTGTGTGTCAAGGATGAATCACCACCGACATGGTGGCATCAAGTTGAAAGTATCTTCGATCGGTTGAATGCCGATGCAATATGAATCGCCGCGGCCTTTGTAGATGTGCCCGATGACAGTTTGGACCCCCATAGCGGTCGGTGTCCTAAACGAAATCGAACGTCAGCACTGGCCGAGAACGAGTCAGATCGAAGAGTTTCTCGAGATCCGGCCCTTCGGCCGGTGCCGCCGTTGGCGATTCTGGAGGAACACGTTCGCAATGCTTTGCTCAGTAGTCATAGGGCGCAAAGTCGTCCCGAATGACCATCTGCTAACTCAAGCTATGGCTGACTCGACCCGTTGCTGCCTGTGGTGCCATAGAGAAGCGGTGATTCGCAAACTACTCCGCGCGGGCTGAGGCGGTCGTTCTGCCACCAATAGGAAGCGTACTGCACCAATCAAACCACTTTCAAGCAAACGACGCAGCGCTGCCATTGCGCCTGGGGAAAAAGCGCCGCCTCGTCCTCAACGATGTCCGATACAGGCGTCGGAGATGATGAGCTGGACCGCCG
Source organism: Betaproteobacteria bacterium (assembly GCA_009377585.1). Lineage (NCBI taxonomy): Bacteria > Pseudomonadati > Pseudomonadota > Betaproteobacteria > Betaproteobacteria bacterium. The sequence continues at coordinate 6,510 of WHTS01000146.1, read as the reverse complement.
GCTACGCCACGTTGCTTGAGATGGCGTAGGAAACCATGCCAGCCCTCCAGATCCTCCCTCCTTCTGACCCTCCGCTACACCGAGAATCTGTCGGTGGCCGTCGGCGCCGACACCGATCATGCTCGCGCCGAACGGGGATAGAAGCGAGATCGCCAGCGAGGGTGCGCGCAGAGACGGTCTAGTGGTGTAGAGCGCACAGCATGATCCGAGCCGTGGCAGCTGAATTGCAACGAACTATCGTCCTAAGCTACCACCCCAGCAAACCCACTGGCAGCTTTACCGAGAGCAGCTTCGTCATCCCGAAATAGAGCACCAAGCTGAAGATCACTGCTGTGGCAACGTTGCGGACCCAGTGACCCTGCTGGATGACGCGTGTCTGGTAGAGCACGAGCAGAATGGTACACAGGAGAAAACCCAGCGCTTCGAGAAGCAACGTGTAGACCAGCAGACCCGCAACCGTCAACAGCGCTGCCATCGCGGGCTTCGCATACCAGCTCGACTCACCAGCTGCTCCCGCAGTCAATGGGGGCGACGCAAGCGGTACCTCTTTAGTTTCGCCGCCCCGCCGCCACAACAACAAAGGCACGGCGCACGCGATCAGCAGGATCAGGATACAAATCGGCCAGACATGCGGCCCGATGACCATAGGTATATTGGGTCGGGGCGCCTGGAGCGCAACGAAGATGAGGACCACGCCAATCGGTATCGTCAACACCGCGGCGAGACGGTCGGCAGTGAGCCATCGTTTGCTCATGGCGCCGCTTACGGCGGGGGCGACCGGATGTCCGGCCGCAAGAGCATGGCCCGCCTCGGTCGAAAGCGTAGTCCGCTTGCCGGCATAGAACTTCCTTAAGGAATAAGCCAGGGAGATCAGTGCCGCGATCATGATGACGAGCGATATGGAACGCGTGAAGAAAATGGTGGGATCACCGTTCGACACCGACATCGAGCGCAATAATGCCTGCTCGAGCAGATTGCCCAATACCAGCCCGAGCAGAAGCGGCGCCACGGGGTACTTGTATTTCTCCGCGAAATAGCCGAGGACGCCGAAAGCGATCATCAGATAGAGGTCCGTCATCAGATATTCCCGGGTGTAGACCCCCAGGACACAGAGCGCGAGCACGAGACCGTTCAGCAACGCCTCGGGCACATCGAGCAGCTTCGCGAAAAGGTTGACCAGCGGCAGGTTCAGGATGAGAAGCATGACGTTGCCGATGTAGAGACTCGCCACGACGGCCCAGAAGAAGTCGGGGTTGGTCTCCATGAGCAACGGGCCGGGTTTGAGGCCATACATGATGAACGCGCCCAGCAGCAGCGCAGTAGACGCATTGCCCGGTATGCCCAGCGTCATCAGCGGGACGAGGTTCGCGCCGTTGGCCGCATTGTTCGAGGCCTCCACCGTCGCCACGCCCTCGATCGCCCCCTTGCCGAACTGCTCGGGGTGTTTGGATACCTGCTTCTCCACGCCATAGGCGAGCAGCGTCGCCGTCATCCCACCCAATCCGGGTAGCACCCCAGTCGCAAAGCCGAGGAAGCTTCCGCGTACGTAGGGCATGAAGGACTGTTTCAGCTCGGTCCAGGTGATCCACAAACCGACACCCCGGATCTGGTCACGCGGCGGTTTGAATCCGAACTTGCGAATCCGCTGCGATTCGTTCATGACCACGGTCACGCCGAACATCCCGATCGCCACCACGATGAAATGGATTCCGTCGGTGAGCTGTTCGACGCCGAAGGTGAAGCGCACCTGTCCGCTCTGCCTCTCTATGCCGATCGTGGCAAGCAGCAGGCCGACGAGCGCCATGAACAGGCCCTTCAGCGGCGCTTCGGTCGACAGGCTGCCGACCATGGTCAGCGCGAGGAACATGATGGCGAAGTACTCCGGCGGACCGAACTTCATGCCCAGGGCGGAGATGGGCTCCGCAAGAAACATGAGAAGCACGGCGCTGACCGTGCCGGCGAAGAACGACCCGATCGCCGATGTGGCAAGGGCCGCTTTCGCGCGTCCCTGTTTCGCCATCGGATACCCATCCATGCAGGTCATCACCGAGGAACCTTCGCCCGGGATATTGACCAAGATGGCGGTGGTCGATCCGCCGTAGCTGGAACCGTAGTGGATTCCAACCAGCATGATCACTGCGGCAACGGGGTCCATGCCGAACGTGACCGGCAGAAGAATGGCCATCGTGCTGAGCGAGCCGAGCCCCGGCATGACACCCACGATGGTGCCGAGCAGAACACCCACGAAGAGCAATGACAGGTTCTGGAGCGAAAACACGATTCCAAAACCATGAAGGAGGTTGGACCAGACGGGAATGTCCACGGGCAGCCCTCTGCGTAACGGCATTGCAGTCGCCGCGCCATGGGTGCGCGGCGCGGCGACTGTCCGACTACTGCTTCTTGGTCATCCCGAGCTTGGTCAGGATCTCGGTGACGACGGCTTGTTTCTTGTCGAGTGTTTCGTTCAAGCCCTCGACCTGGAACGAGTCATCCCAGTTGTACTTGGCAATGGTCTGCTTCCAGGTTGGCGTCTTCACCATCTTCGCCAGTACGTCGGTCCAATAGGCTTTGGCGTGGTCGGGGAAGCCCGGCGCCGCGAAGGCATAGCGCACGTTCGCCCAATGGAAATCGATGCCGGACTCCTGCAACGTAGGGACGCCCTTCAGAATCTCGCTCGCATATCGCTTGGGCGCACTGACGGCCAGGAACCGGATCTTCTTCGCCTCAACGAGGGCGAGCTGCTCGTCGACCGAGTTCATCGCCGCCTTGCAACTTCCTTCCAGGATCGCCATGTTGATCTCACCGCCGCCGCTGTAGCTCACGTAGACGATCTTGGTGATATCCACTCCAGCCCTGCTGAACATTGCGCCGTAAAAGACCCGGTCATCACTGGTACCACCACAGATCGGCGTCTTCTCGGGCCTTTCCTTCAGGTCTTTGATGAGGTCCCCGATGGTCTTGTAGGGAGAGTCCGTCCTCACCGCGACGGCGTAATACGTGCTGATCAGCGCGGCCAGCGGCGTGTAATCCCTGTGGTTGAAGCGGACGGTCCCGGTCGCATACCGAAACATTCCGGCAATCGAATTCACCGAGATCATGTAAGGGTCGCCTTTGTAACGCGTGGCGGCAAGCGTCATCGCCTGCGTAGAGTTGGGCGAGTTCTCGATCGGCAGCGGTACTTTTACGAGCTTCTCCTTGGTCAGCGCGTTGGCGACGGCGCGCGTCGTGGTGTCGAAACCGCTGCCCGGCCCCGACAGCGCGAAGAATGTAACCGGCTTCGTGGGGTAATCCGGAGCCGAGGCGGCCACACTTTGTTCGCCGGCCAAAGCAATGAACGCGACGACAGAGAACCTCATTGCCGATGAAACGATCGTGCTTCCAGATGTTTTGCAAGCCACCCTCATACCGCTCTCCTGTAAATGGCGTCAATGATGAGATACACCTTGGCTACGGATGCTACTAGCCACGAAGGACAGACGCAGTGCTCATGCCGCCTGTGCCGAGAGCGCGCGCATCACCTGCTGCGCGGTCGCCCAAATGGACGAGAGCACCGGGCGCCCGAATTCGGCGCGCAGCGCATCCAGGATGTCGGCCGTCGGCAGCTGCGTGCAAGCGACGAACATCGCGTCGCACTCGGCGCTCATCGTCTCGCGTGCAAGCCGCGCCACCGCCGTCGAGTCGATGCGCCCGAGGGCATCGACATCCGGCGCGAAGAAACTGTTGAAGCGCCGCACCTCGATGCCGCCATCGGCGAGGAATGCCTTCAGCTGCTGGTTGACCGCATCGAGGTAAGGTGTCACCAGTGCGATCTGTTTTGCACCGATCTCCTGCAGCCCGAGCACCATGGAGCGCGCGGTGGTCACGACCCTCTTGCCGGTGACAGCGGCGAGCTCGCGTGCGAGCTGGGCATCGCCCGCCGGTCCGTCGATGAACCCGGCGGCAGTGCAGCCGTAGGCCACGACGTCGACGTCGATGCAGGCGAATTGCGCAGCGAGCGCCAGCGCCTCACCCTTGTACGCCGGCAGCGTCGCCGGCGTCAGCAGACCCTTGCCGCGCGGAATGTGCAAGGCGGTACACCGGGAGCCCGCGGGCAGCAGCACACGCAGTTCGTGGTCGAAGGTCGTGTTGTTGCTTGGCACCATCAGCCCGACGTGGATTGCTTCCGTCATATCTCGGCCTTCCTCACGCGCGTTCGCTTCCGCCCGGACGCCGCGTGCCTCACGACCGCTTCCGGTCATTGCAGTACGCGGCGCGCATGACGTGCCTTGTATGCACGCGCCTGCAGCGGCCTGTCACTTGACCATCCCGAGCTCGACCAGCATGGCGCGCAGCCGCTCGTACTGCGTGTCGAGCAGCTCCGGCAGCTCCCTCGCGCCGACGAAATCCAGGCTCCAGTTGTTCGACTCGACGACCTGCTTCGCCTCGGGATGCTGCATCGCCTTCGTCAAGGCTGCCTCCCAGTAAGCGACGTGGGCGGGCTGCAAACCTTTCGGTCCGAACACCGTGAACCAGGTGGGCGCGACGACCTCGTAGCCCTGCTCGCCCAGCGTGGGCAGATCGGGCAGCCGCGGCAGGCGCCGATTCGCCAGCGTCCCGATCAGCCGTGCCTTGCCCGCGGCCACGACCGCGGCTGCGCTGCCGGAGCTCGAAACGCCGACGCTGACGTGGTTGCCGGCGACCTGGGTGGCGGTGATGCTGCCCGAAGCGTTGACGACCACACGCAGCTTGCGCGGATCGGTATCGGCATAGCGGGCAAGCTGCGCGAGCGCGATGTGCGAGGCGTTGCCGGCCGCGGTCGAGAAGCCGAAGCTCAGGGGCGGCGTGCCCTTCTTCAGGGTCTCGATGACGTCCAGTTCGACGTTCTTCTGCGGCTTCCATGCCGGCTCGCCCGCGCGCACCGGCGAGCAGACCGCGCACGCAGCTGCGAGGGACATCGCGACCAGCACGCGGCTTGGGATTCGGGATGGAGTTGACATGGCAACGCGACTCTGGGACAAAGCTCGCGATCCGGTCCCGCGCGCGAGCTACGGCGACATCTCGTCGTCTTCGATTCGGGCCGGTCGATTCTGAGGGGGCACCATAGTCATGTCAACCAACCGCGAAGCGAGCACCCTGGTCGACAAGATCTGGCGCAGCCACGTCATCACCGAGCTTTCGGACGGGCGCACGCTGCTGCACATCGACCGGCATTTTCTGCACGACGGCACCAGCCGGCAGGCCTTCGACGGCATGCGGCGCAGGCGGCGGCGCCTGCGCAACACCGATCTCACCTTCGCGGTCGTCGATCACATCCTGTCGACGCTCCCCGGACGCACCGGGGAGTCGCATCCCCCCGGCATCGAGCGTATCCACGCGCTGCGCGACAATTGCCGCGAGTTCGACCAGGAGCTGTACGACGTGGACAGCCCGCACCAGGGCATCGCGCACGTCGTCGCCCCCGAGCGCGGCATCACGCTGCCCGGCTGTACGCTGGTGTGCGGCGACAGTCACACCGCCACCAACGGCGGACTCGGCGCGCTCGCCTTCGGCATCGGCACGACCGAGGTGATGCACGTGATGGCGACGCAGGCGCTCCTGCAGCGCAAGCCGCCGCAGATGCGCATCACGTTCGAGGGCGCGCCCGGTCCGGGCGTCGGCGCGAAAGACATGATCCTGTACTTCATTGCCCGGCACGGCGTCGCTGCGGGCACCGGCTGCGCGGTGGAATATGCGGGCTCCGCGATTCGCGTGTTGCCGATCGAGGCGCGCATGACCGTATGCAACATGTCGATCGAATTGGGCGCACGCTACGGGATCGTAGCGCCCGATGATGCGACCTTCGACTATGTCGCCGGCCGCGACTATGCGCCCAAGGGGAAGGATTGGGGGCGGGCGCTCGCCGATTGGCGCGAGCTCTGCAGCGATCCCGATGCGCATTTCGAGCGCGAGTTCTCGATCGATTGCTCGCGCATCGCGCCGCAGATTTCGTTCGGCAATTCGCCGCAGGATACGGTCGGCGTCAACGAGCCGCTGCCCGATCCCGCGCGGGTCGGCGACGCAAACCGGCGCCAGGCGCTCGAGCGCGCCTTGGCCTACATGAATCTTGAGCCCGGCAAGCCGCTCGAAGGCGTGCCGGTCGACTATGCGTTCATCGGCTCCTGCACCAATGCGCGGCTATCCGACCTGGAAGCCGCCGCGCGCGTGCTGCGCGGGCGCAAGGTGAAACCAGGCGTGACCGCGTTCGCGGTGCCGGGTTCGATGGCGGTCAAGCGCGCCGCCGAAGCAGCCGGCCTCGCCCGGATCTTCGTCGATGCCGGATTCGAGTGGCGCAACGCCGGCTGCTCGATGTGCGTCGGCAGCAACGGCGACCTGGTACCCGCCGGCAAGCGCTCGATCTCTACCACCAACCGCAATTTCGAGCATCGCCAGGGACCGCACAGCCGCACCCATCTCGCAAGCCCGGTAAGCGTCGCGGCGGCCGCGGTGAGCGGTTGCATCACCGACCCGCGCAAGCTGCTCGATCGGCATTAG
>WHTS01000145.1 GCA_009377585.1 Betaproteobacteria bacterium | reverse complement strand
GGACGAGTTGCAGCGCTGGCGTTCGGTCATCACCGAGCGGGGATAGCTGCCTTGGCCCGGCGCGCAACGAACGAGAAGCGCGGCGGCGCCCGACTCGGCGTACTCCTTTTCGCCTGGCTGCTGGCAACGCCGGCGGCAGCGGCGGAGCCGACGGCCATGCCGGCGACGAAGCCGGACGTGCTCGTCGTGCCCGACGAGCGGAGCTCGATCGAATCGAACCTACCGAAAGAGAGCACGCCGGCCCGGCCGACGCTCGATCTCGCGACGCTGGAACAGCGCCTCAAGGAGACCGCTGCGATCGGCGTGTTCACCAAGCTCACGCTCAAGAATCAGGTCGACGACCTGCTCGATCGGTTCCGCGCGTTCTATGAGGGCCGGATCGTGGCGCAGCTCGCGGACCTGCGTCAACCATACGATCTGCTGCTGCTGAAGACGGTAGCTCTCGTGCAGGACGGCGACCCGGCGCTGGCGGAGGCGATCGCATCTTCGCGCGAAGCCATCTGGGAAATCCTGGCCGATCGAGACAAGTTCGGCGCGCTTGCGACCGGTGTCTGAGCATTCTGAGGAATCGACATGACGGGACGATTGAAGGTTGCGGTCGCGATGGTTGTGATGCAGTTGCTCACCGCAGCGCCGGCACGTGCGGCCGAGGACGCGGCGCTATTGAAGGATCTCACGTCGGTCATCGCGCTTCTCGGCATGCCGTGCGGGCAAGTCGTGAAGGCGCAACGTCGCGGGGACAACGACTACACCGCGATCTGTCGGGACGGAAACCGCTACAGGGTGCACCAGAATGCCCAGGGCCGCGTGGTCGCAGACAAGTTGTAGCAGAGGGGTCAGGTCTTGCTCGTTACAGCTGTCTCCCCAGGCGTCCCTCCTTCATGCAACAAGCAAGACCTGACCCCAAGCGTGACTGCACGGAGCGCCGGCGACAGCGCGTAACGCGCGCTTCAAGCAGATCGCCACTCGGCCTGCTGGTGAGCGGGCAACGCCCTGCCTTCAACGGCGACACGCAGGGCGCGGTTCACGTCGGCCCCGCTAGGCTGCTGGAATACCCGCAGGCCGAATTCCGGCAGGATCGCGTAGAGATGATCGAAAAGGTCGGCCTGGATGCCCTCGTATTCGGCCCACGCGGTGGTGGACGACTGCGTCAGCAGATTGACCAGGTAGACAGCCAACAAGAGCGCGGCGACCTGTAATGCGGCGAGCGCCCACGGATAGTCACCCAGAGGGACCAGCAATTCGTTCAAGATATTCATGAACGAATTGTATCAGCCGAACATTTCGCTCAGCCGCAGCGAGCACCCGGAAAACGATGCTATCGCTCAGCGAAAGACCGTACGGCGAGCCGGTAGATCAGTGTCGCGCACGCGTGGACGCACAGGCGATATGAGCGGCCGAGTCGATCGCGCGGACGCTGTTCGGCCGCATCCGTAGAGGGCGCTACCCTCGGCTCGGGGAGCCGATACGTCAGCTTGCTGGGTCGACTCCGGTTCGAATCAGTTCGCCTGGATTCCCGCCGCCGCCACCACTTTGCGCCACTTGGCGATCTCTTGCTTGAGATCCGCAGCGAATTGCTGCGGCGTATTGCCGAGGCTTTCCAGCCCGTCGCGCAGGAAGAGGCTTTTCACTTGCGGCGACTGCACGACCTTGACCGATTCGGCATGCAGCCGCGCAAGCACGGGCGGCGGCGTCTTGGCCGGCGCCGCCATGCCGATCCAGGAGCTGTGCACGTAGCCCGGCACGCCGGCCTCGGCGACCGTCGGCAGATCGGGCGCGGCCACCGAGCGCTTGGCGCCCGTTACGGCCAGGCCGCGCAGTTTGCCGGCGCGCACGTGCGGCAGCGCGGTGGAGATGGTGGCGAAATACAGGTGACACTGGCCGGCGAGCATGGCGGTGATCCCCGGCCCGCCGCCCTTGTACGGCACGTGCGTCATGTTGGTCTTGGTCATGTAGCGGAAGAGCTCGGCCGCCATGTGGGTGCTGGTCGCGATGCCGCTGGAGGCATAGTTGAGTTCGCCGGGCTTCGCCTTGGCGAGCGCGATCACATCCTTGACCGATTTCGCGGGAACCGAGGGATGGACGACCAGCAGGTGTTGCAGATCCACCAGCTGGGTGATGGGGGCGAAATCGCGGACGACGTCGAACGGCAGCTTCTTGCGCACCGCCGGGCTGATCGAAAACGATGCCGCCACCACCAGCAGCGTATAGCCGTCCGGCGTCGCGCGCGCGGCCAGCTCCGTGCCGTTCAGGCTGCCGGAACCGGGCCGGTTGTCGACCACGATGGTCTGGCCGAACACTTCGCTCAGCTCCTGCGCGACCACGCGCGCCACCTTGTCGGTCGAACCGCCTGCGCTCTGCGGCACGATAAAGCGGATAGGGCGGTCGGGATAGTTTTGCGCGTGAGCGGCGTTGGCGGCGAGCGCCACGCCGATGCAACCGAGCAGCATACACGTGATATCTGTCCTCATCGTTTTCTCCTCGTTCTATCCTCGTATCGCTGCCCGCCGCGCGGCGCGCGAGGGCAGCCTGTTATTGGTGTGGATCACTGTCCTCGAGAGTCATCCCCTGAACAACTGATTCTCGTGTAAGCGGGAATCCAGGACGCTGTTGAGTTTCCTGGACTCCCGCTTGCGCGGGAGCGACGAGCTAGGACTTCAGACCTCCATAGCATTTCACTCCGCGTCGTAACCCGGCGCCACGCGCGCATCGATGACGCAGACCTTGCCCTGCTCCACGGCTTCGACGCCGAGCCTGAGCGCCGCACCGATCTCCTCCGGCTTCTCCACCGGACCGATGCCCACGGCGCCCATACTGCGCGCCATGGCCGCGATATCGACGTCCGGATCGCCGATATGCTGGCCGATCCAGCGATTCTCCGGCGGGCGGCCGCGCCCGATCGCGATCCGCTCCTGGTGCCGCTCGTCGTTGAAGAACGAGCGGTTGTTACACACGATCATCAGGCACGGAATCTGGTAGTGGGTCGCGGTCCATACCGCCGTGTTGCCCATGAGGAAATCGCCATCGCCGTGCAGCCCGATCGCAAGCCGTCCCGAGCCGCGCAGGGCAAGCGCCGCACCGACGGTGATGCCGGGACCCGATCCGACGCCCGCGCCGCCGTCGTAGCCGACGTAGTCGAGCGGATGGCGGAAGTGCGTGTAGGCGCCGTTCCAGCCGAGCGGCAGGCGCGTGAAGCAGACCTCCTTGCCGGCGATCGCCTGGCGAAGGTTCTCGGCAACGACCGCCAGGGTGAGCCCCTCGTCGGGCGCTTCCGACTTGGCGACGACCGAGAGCTTCGGCGGTGCTTCAGCGCGGCGCGGACTGCACGCGGCAAGCAGCTGCGGCACCCCGGCATCGGGCTCGCACAACAGTTGCACATCCGCCGGCGCGAGCGCGTGGTAGTCGAAATTCCAGCCGCGATGCGAATGCACGTCGCACGAGACCTGGATGACCTTGGCAGCGACCGGCTTGTCGCCCAGCGCCTGCTTGAGCGTTCCGCCGAGATCGAGCCAGTCGAGCGACAGGATCACGTCGGCGCTGGCGACCAGCGCGCGCACCTCGGCCGCCAGGCGATTGGCCGGCGGCGCGGCATGCAGGGGATGATCGGTCGGGAACGCAGCGCCGACCTTGATCTGGGAGAGCACGCGCATGTTGAGCTTCTCGGCCAGCTGCACGCGCGCATTCCAGCCATCGAGGCTGCGCGAAACGCGCCCGGCCAGCATGAGCGGATTGCGCGCGCCGGACAACAACGCCGCGGCCTGCGCAACCGCCTGCTGCGAGGGCTCGGCGGATGATGCCGAATAGCGCGCGACATCGGGCAGCCGCGGCAGCTCGTCCAGCCTCTCTTCCTGAACCGCACTGTCGAGATTCACATACACCGGACCGCGAGGTGCGGTCTGCGCGATCTGCGCAGCGCGCAGGAGCGCCTCGACGGCTGCCGGCACCGAGCCCGGCTGGTTGTCCCACTTGGTGAAGTTACGGATGAGGCCGCCCTGGTCCGAGCAGGTATGGATCCAGTCGATCCAGGGCCGACGCTTAGCGGCATCCCAAGGCCCGGTGGCGCCGAGGATCAGCACCGGCATGCGATCGCACCAGGCATCGAAGATCGGCATGCAGGCATGCATGAGGCCGACGTTCGCGTGCAGCGCCGCCGCCATCATCTTGTCCGAGGCCTTCGCGTAGCCCTGCGCGATCGACACCGCGGTCTCGTCGTGCAGGCACAGCAGCATCTGCGGCGCGCGATTGCCCAGGTAGTTGACCAGACTGTCGTGCAGCCAGCGATAGCTCGCGCCGGGATTCAACGCGATGTAGGGTATGTCGAGCGAGCGCAGCACCTCGGCGACGACATCGCTGCCCCAGAAGTCGGAATCGCCGCGGGTCGGCACCGGCGTGTCGTGGTGAATCGCGCTGGAAGAAGTCATGGAGTAACTCCGTGGTGTGTTCGAACGGCGTTGTCAGTCGACGGTGCGATTGAGCGGATCGAGGATCTCGGCCGGCGTACCGACGGGCGCCGCGCCGAAATCGGTTCGTTCGTGCCTCATGTCCGTGCTTCCCGCGCGCGTTCCCATGCGCGCATCAATGCCCGGGCCGCGAACTCGACCGCCATCGCGCGCTTGTAGGCGACCGAACCGCGCACATCGGCGAAAGGCCTAGCTGCCTCGGCCACATCGCGCACGGCCTCGCGGGCAGTCTCGATCGCGATCGGCGAACCGACGAGCTGCGCCGGCTCGCGCACGATCGGCCCCGGCGCGACCGCGCCGACCGCGACTCGGGCGTGCGTGCAACGCCCGACGGCGTCCACCACGACCTGGGCGGCGCTCGTCACGGTCGGGATCTCCAACACGCCGCGAGGCATGAATTTGAAGAACGCGGAGCTAGCGAGACTCCCCTCTCCCTCCGGGAGAGGGGCAGGGGGTGAGGGAGTTTCTTGCGGATCGACCTCGATGCCGATCACGATCTCGCCCTTGGAAAGACGCGATTCGAACAGCTCTTGCAGCCCGACGCAGCGACGGCCCGCCGGTCCGGCGACGTGAACGCGGGCGCGCAGCGCGAGCAGGGCAAGCGGCAGATCGAAGCCGCCAATCAGCGGACCGACGCTGCCGCCGACCGTGATCATGCGCCGAATGCGCGTCGCGCCGACCGCATCGAACGCATCGGCGATCGCCGGCCAGCCGCTTCGCACGCGCGGGTCCTGGTGCAGCGTTTCCAGCGCCACCGCCGAGCCGGCGCACAGCATGCCGCTCGCATCCACCGAATGAGCCTGCAGCTCGGGGATGCGCGTGAGCGCGATCAACCGCCGCGCGAACGGGTAACCGCCCCGCTCGCGGCGAGATGCGTGCGAGGTGCCGCCGCAAACGAGCGCCGCATCGCCCTCGGCATACAGCGCTACAGCGTCCTCCACCGATGTCGGGAACAGCAGCTCGGGCTTCGCCGGGCGCGGCCCGGACGGACGCCCAAAGGCCAGGCGCGTGGCCGCCGTCCCGCGCGGCGGCTGTGGTTTCGCCGCGGCTTCGTCCCCGTACGCTTCCGGATGCAGCGCGCGATGGATCTTCTCGGCGGTGATCGGCAGCTCGGTGATGCGCACGCCGACCGCGTCGGCGATCGCGTTGGCGATGGCGGCCGGAATGGCGTCGAGCCCGATCTCGCCGATGCCCTTGGCGCCGAAGGGACCGCTCGGCTCGTACGAATCGGCGAAGGCGACGTACTGCTTCGGCATCATCATCGCCGACGGGATCGGATAGTCGACGAGCTGTGGATTGGTCGGTGCGCCGTTGTACCAGTCGAAGTACTCGACCATGGCGAGACCGATGCCTTGCGTCACCGCGCCATGCACCTGGCCTTCAGCCGCTGCCGGATGGATCACGGTGCCGCAATCGACCGCGGAGGCGACTTCGAGCAGCTTCACCTGCCCCGTATCCGGATCGACCTCGACCTCCACCGCCTGTGCGACGAAGTTGTACGCGCCCGATTCGTTGCCGAAGCGACTGTGATCCGGAAACTCCGAGGGATTGTCGAACGCGCCGACGCCGATGATCGGCTCGCCGCCGGGGCGATAGATGTTCGCGCGCACGACCGCCGCCACCGGTTTGTACGCGCTCTCGGGCCCGCGCCGCGGACCGATCATGCCGTTGACGATGCCGAGCTCGTCGGCCGGCATGCCGAACTGGCGCGACGCCGCCTCCAGCAACTGGTTCGCCGCCGCGCGCGCCGCGTTCTTGACCGCGTTTCCCGCGACATAGGTGACCCGGCTCGCCAGGGCGCCCAGCGCATACGGATGCACGTCGGTATCGGGTCGGGTGATGTCGACGTCCTCGAACGGCAGTCCCAGCTCCTCGGCCGCGATCTGGCGCAACACCGTGAGCGTCCCCTGCCCGATCTCGCCTTCTCCGCTGATGATGGTGGCGCGACCGTCGTCGTTGATGCGCACGATGGCAGACGCCCCGTCCCAGTCGCCGAAGCTGCGGCGGCCGTTCACGTGCACGCTGCAACCCATGCCGAGCCCACGGTTGCACCCGCGCGCGTCGCCTTCACGCGCGAATGGCTGGTCTTTGCGCGAGTGTGCTTCGCGCTTGCGCCGCCAGCCGATCAGGTCGGCCGACTTGTCAATGCAAGCTTTAAGCTCGCAGCTCGTGATCTTGTGGTTGTGCGGCGAAACGTCGCCCGGCTCGACCGCGTTCATCCGCAGCAGGTCGACCACGTCGATGCCGAGCTTCTCGGCCGCCAGGTCCCACGCCTGCTCCACCGCCCAGTCGGCCGAGGGATTGCCGAAGCCGCGGAAGGCGCCGGTCGGCACGAGGTTGGTATAGACCAGACGCGAGTGGGCGCGTGCGCAGGGATACTTGTAGAGCGCATCATGACGCACCGTGGCGGCGCCGAGAATGGCCTGCGACTTTCCCGTGTAGGCGCCGTTGTCGGCCCACATGCGGATTTCCTTCGCGGCCACGCGCCCGTCGCGATGAAAGCCGAGCCGCACCCAATAGCGCATCGGCATGCGCGGGTGACTGGCGAGAAACTCCTCTTCGCGCGTATGAATGAGCTTGACCGCACGTCCCGCCTTGCGTGCAAGCAAAGCGCAGATGACTGAAGCATTGTCATCACCTGACTTGCCGCCGAAGCCGCCGCCGACTTCGGTCTGGATCACGCGGATCCTGGACTCCGGAATGCCGAGCGCGACCGAATAGCGGCCGCGGGCGAGATACGGTGTTTGCGTGTTGCACCACATCGAAACCCGATCGCCCGACCACTGCGCTACGCAGCCGATGGTCTCGAGCGCCGTATGCCACTGCCGTACGGTCTCCCAAGTGCCCTCGACCACGACGTCGGAAGCGCGGAATCCGGCATCCACATCACCACGCTCGAACGAGAACTCGTGCGCGAGGTTTCCCGGCGTATCGTCGTGCACCAGCGGCGCCCCTTCGGCGAGGGCTTCGTCGAGCGAGAGCACCGCGGGCAGGGCTTCGTATTCGGCCTCGATTCTGTCGATCGCCGCGCGTGCGGTCTCGTCATCCAAGGCGGCGACGGCAGCCACTTCGTCGCCGACATAGCGCACGCGCCCGATCGCGAGGGGATAGAGGTCGGGGCGGAAAGCGCCCCACTTGCGCGCCGCCGTATCGGCGCCGATGACGATCGCCTTCACGCCCGGCAGCGCCCGGGCCGCATCGACCTTGATATTGACGATGCGTGCGTGCGGATGCGGGCTGCGCAGTACCGCTGCGTGCAGCATGCCGGGAAGCTGGATGTCGGCGACATACTGCGCGGCCCCGGTGACTTTCGAAGGCGCATCGGTGCGCGGCACGTCCCGCCCGACGACCAGCAGGCCGGCTCGGGCCACGCGCGCGTCTCGCGCGCATCGTCCTGGCACAGGGTTCGATGTGCTCATCGACGGTTCGCCTTGGCGAGCAGGGCGATCGCCTCGGTGTAAGCCTCGCGGATGCGGGCGTAACCGGTGCAGCGGCAGTAGACGCTGTCCATGCTTTCCACGATCTCGGCCTGGTCCGGATTCGGATTGCGTTCGAGCAGCGCGACTGCGGCCATGACATGGCCGGGGGTGCAGATGCCGCATTGCAAGGCGGCGCGATTCACGAACGCCTGCTGCACGGGGTGCAGGCCGTCGGGCGTCGCAAGACCTTCGATGGTGCGCACTTCGGCGCCGTCGACCAGTGCCGCAAGCTGCATGCAGGATGCGACCGGAGCGCCGTCGACAATCACGGTGCACGTGCCGCAGGCGCCGATGCCGCAGCCGTGCTTGGTGCCGGTCATCCGCAGGTCTTCGCGCAGGACGTCCACCAGCAGGCGGTCGTCGCTTTTCAAGGCGACTTCGACCGGATCGCCATTCAGGGTGAAACGGACCAGCATCCCGCCTCTGCTCCTCCTGGGTTGTCCGCGCACGAACGTCGCGCCCGGTATTATCCTGGAAATATCCGATCGTGACGCGCAAAGTGTGAGCCCATGGCGCCGGTTTTCGACACCCATTTCCACATCATCGACTTCCGCTTCCCCGTAAGCGAGAACCAGGGCTTCATGCCGCCCAGCTTTCCGGTCGAGGATTACCGCACCCGCGCGTCGGGGCTCAGGATCGCGGGCGGCGTGGTGGTGACCGGCTCGTTCCAGAATTTCGATACCGCGTTCATGCGCGATGCGCTGGCGAAGTTCGGTCCGACCTTCGTCGGCGTGGCACAGCTGCCCGCCGACATCCTGGACACCGACATCATGGCGCTGGACGCGATCGGCGTGCGCGGCGTGCGCTTCAACCTGGTCCGGGGCGGATCGGCGGGCATCGGGGATCTCGACCGGGTCGCGCGTCGCGTCTACGACCTGGCGCGCTGGCACGTCGAGCTCTATGCCGATGCCAAGGATCTTGCGCCGGTGTTCGATACGGTGAGCCGCCTGCCCGCGACCAGCATCGCGCATCTGGGGCTTTCCACCGAGGGGCTACCTACGCTGCTGCGCCTGGTAGAACGCGGCATGAAGGTAAAGGCGACCGGTTTCGGGCGCATCGACATGGATCCCGCCCCGGCCATCCGCGCGATCGTCGCAGCCAATCCCGAGAGCCTCATGTTCGGCTCCGATCTGCCGTCGCAGCGCGCGCGGCGGCCGTTCGAGGCCGCCGACATGGATCTCATCCGGGCCAACATCGACCCGGCGCTCGAACGCAAGGTGTTCTACGACAACGCGATCAAGTTCTATCGACCGCGAGCAAGCGCGTAAGCGGGGTCAGTTTTCCAGGCGCTCCCCCGCCCGCCGTATCCGCCGCAGTCCCTCCTCCAGCTGCTCGATCGAAATCGCATAGCTGATGCGGAAGTTGGGTGAGATGCCGTAAGCATCGCCCTGCACCACAGCGACCTCGGCAGACTCCAGCAGATAGCCCGCGACATCGCTGTCGCTCGCCAGCAGCTTGCCCTCGGGCGTGCGTTTGCCGATCCAGCCGGCGCACGAGGGATAGACGTAGAACGCACCCTCGGGCCTGGGGCACGACAGACCCGGGATGCGGTTGAGCCCATCCACGACGAGATCACGCCGCTGCCGGAAGATGGCGTTGCGCTCGGCGATGAAGTCCTGCGGGCCGTCGAGTGCGGCAATCGAGGCCACCTGCGCGATCGAGTTGGGGCTCGTGGTGCTCTGCGACTGAAGCTTTCGCATGGCGTCGATCAGAATCTTCGCGCCCGCGCCCCAGCCGATGCGCCAGCCCGTCATGGCGTAGGTCTTGGAGACGCCGTTCACCGTCAAGGTACGCTCGTACAGCCGCGGCTCCACTTGCGCGATGGTCGAGAACGCCGCGCCATCGTAGCGCAGGTGCTCGTACATGTCGTCGGTCAGGACCCAGACGTGTGGATGGCGCAACAGGACTTCCGCCAGCGCCGCGAGCTCCGAGCGGCTGTAGATCGCCCCGCTCGGATTGTTGGGCGAGTTGAGCACCAGCCAGCGCGTGCGCGGCGTGATCGCGCGCTCGAGCTGCTCCGGCTGCAGCTTGAAGCCGTGCTCCTGCAGACAGGCGACCGGGACCGGAATTCCCTCGGACAGGATCGCCTGGTCGATGTAGGAGACCCAGTACGGAGCGGGCACGATCACTTCGTCGCCGGGATCGAGCGTTGCCTGGAAGGCGTTGTAGATGACCTGCTTGCCGCCGTTGGAGATCGAGATCTGCTGCGGGGCGTAGTCGAGGCCGTTCTCCCGCCTGAACTTGCGGCACACCGCCTGCTTGAGCTCCGCGATGCCGTCGACCACGGTGTAGTGGGTGAAATCCTTTCGCATCGCCTCGACCGCCGCCTGCTTGATGTGCTCGGGCGTCGGGAAATCGGGCTCGCCTTGCGCGAACGAGACGATATCGCGGCCGCGCGCCTTCATCTCGGTGGCGAGCTGATTCAGGTAATTGCTCGGCGACTGCTTGATGCTGCGCACACGCTGCGAGAGGAACTCGCGGGTCGATTGCGTTTCGTTCATGCCGGCTCCGTCTGAAGTGTCGTGAAGTGGACGAGGTCCACGAAGCGCCGCACGCTCCCCTCCGGGAAAGCAGGCCTTGGTCAGGCCATCCCGATCGGCTCCGCCAGCGGCTCCACGATGTCCCCAGGCCGCGCCCGCATCATCTCGTGCAATTCCCGGCGCACGGCTGCGTATGCAGGATCGTCGAAGCGGTTCACCATTTCCTCCGGGTCGTTCACGATGTCGTACAGCTCGCCCGCGCCGGAATCGAGCTCGAAGGTGCACTTGTGCGTCTTCGTGCGCACGGTGCGAAGCTTCAACCCCACGCCGCACCGCGACGGATGCACGTGCCATTCGCTGTAAGCAACCGGACGCGTTTCGTCCCGGCCTTCGAGCAGCGGGCGCAGGCTCCGGCTTTGCAGCGTCCGCGCCGGTGCGACACCAGAGTAATCGTGGAACGTCGCAGCCAGGTCCAGCGTCGAGACGGGCTCGCGCACCACCTGCCCCGCCGCCACCCCCGGGCCGCGCACCACCATGCCGATGCGCAGCAGGTCTTCGTACGGGATCGGGTGCTTGAGATACAGTCCGTGGTTGCCGAGCAGCTCGCCGTGGTCGGTGGTGTAAATTACGAGCGTATTTTGTGCCAGTCCGTATCGATTCAATGCTTCCAGCATGCGCCCGACATTATGGTCGATTTGCGAGATCATGCCGTAATAGTTGGCGCTCATGTGCGCGAGCTGCTCGTCGCTCTGGTCGGGCACGCGCGAGCCTTCGGCGCGAAACTTGTACATGGTCGGATCGGTGAGCTGCGGCTTGCCTTCGAGCACCGCCTTGTGCCACCACGGCCGCCGCTCCAGGTCGCGCTTGCGGTGCTTCGGCAGCGTGACCGACTTCGGGTCGTACAGTCGGCTCCAGGGCTCGGGGCAATCGAACGCGTGATGCGGGTCGGGGAACGAGGTCCAGACGCAAAACGGCTGCGCGGCGTCCTGGCGGGAAAGAAAGTCGATGGTGCGATCGGCAATCCAGCTGCTGCTGTGCCACGCAGCAGGAAGCGCCGAATACCAGGTCTGCGCCGCGCCCACGCTCGGCCCCAGGTCCTGCTTCCAGCGCTCGATCGCCTCGCCCGGAATTCCACGTGAAAGGAGCCAGCGCTCGAAGCGACCGCAGGGCGGATCCTCCAGCGGACGGGTGCGGTGCATGTGGCCGGTCACGCACAGCTCGACGTGCTGGAATCCCATGTACGGGCCGGTCCAGTCCGGGCCGTAGCGCGCCTGGCTCTTGTTGCATTCGGGTGTGCCGGTCGGGGCGAAGGTCGACTTGGTGGCGAAGTGCGCCTTGCCCAGAAACGCGGTGGCATAGCCCGCGGCGCTGAACGTGCCGGCGAAGCCGCGTGCGCCGACCTTCGGATCGAGGTCGACGCCGTTGTCCCAAACCCCGTGCGTGAGCGGCAGCAGACCGGTCAGGATCGATGCCCGCGAGGGCTGGCAGACGAGATTGGGCGTGATGCACGCGCTGAACCGAGTACCGTCGCGCGCCATACGATCGATATGCGGCGTGCGAATGTCGGGATTCTCGAATCCGTAGCAATCGGCGCGCTGCTGGTCCGACGTGATGAGCAGAATATTGGGACGAGTGGGCATGGGCAGGCACCGGCGACGAGGGTTGGTCGGACAGAGCTCGACCGATTATAGGCGGGCACGGGAAGCCAGGGCGGACGTTCGATCGTATCGGTATTGCCAACTGGACAGCATTCCGCGGCGTGCACAGCGGGGACGGATTGGATACCCATTGCTCGAACGTTCGAGCCCAACGGCATACTGCATCGCGCACGGTGTAGTATCTTCAGGTCAGCCCGGGGGCGAGCTTATGAGCAACGTCGCGGACCATAAATGTTGTAGCGCATGCTTACGGCCCATAATTGGAAGTTGGGCGCTGGGAGGAAGAATCGATGAAGCGACCGCCCAATCAGTACAATCCGGAGGACTGGGATGGAACCGATTTCGCTGAAGAGATGTTCGATCCTGAAAAGCGACTTCTGACACGCTTAGGTCAGGGTGCCCGGGACGATCTTGAGGGAACACGAAAGAAATGCGCCGGCTCCTATACCAGGCTATGTCGATAGCTGGCAGTTTATTGCAGCCGATGTTCGTTAGCCAATTATCAAATCCGCATCCCCAGATACGTGCTGTGGTGGTGGACGCGTTCTCCTGGTGCCTCGCGTACGACGGACTCGCACTTACGGAGGAAATTTTGCAGCAGGCCATCGAAGAAGGGGACAAGTACCCAACACTCACAATCAGCGAATTTCTCGCGGGCCTACAGAATCGCCAGCTGCAAGATGGATTGAGGAAATTCTGACCATGTTTTCCTCACTCAAGGACGGCTGGGCTCTGTCCAAGATTGCCGCTTCGATCGAAGGAGTAGTGCGGGAGACCGAGAAGGGGAATGGGACCGCGGTAAAGCAGTGGTACTTCGATTATCTTCGCTACACCCGTGAGTACGGTATCAAGACTTCCTTCTCAGAGGAGCAAATTGTCCAGCGCGCGATGAAGTTCACACCCGCTCGCAATTTGCAGCCTTTCCGAGAGATCGTCAAACGATTAATCCAACCTGGTGAACTACTTCATGACATTCACAAGGAGTATTCAAAAATCGCCTAACCGCGCGTTGCAGCTTAAACGAGCGCCGCAAAGTGGCACAATTGCGCCATGGACTTCGAAATCGTTGGCGAGCTC
>WHTS01000144.1 GCA_009377585.1 Betaproteobacteria bacterium | reverse complement strand
TATACTCACTCGCTCCGGAGAGGTGGCCGAGTGGTCGAAGGCGCTCCCCTGCTAAGGGAGTATACGGGCAAAACCTGTATCGAGGGTTCGAATCCCTCCCTCTCCGCCAAGTCATCAGTTTTATTGAATAAAATCAATCTATTGCGTTAACGACGCCCAGGCATCCCCGGTATAAACCCTAGTCGAAAACGCTCTAGAACGCGCTACAACCGCACGCCGTCTCTCAGACGTAGGTCGGTAGCCGGCCGGGTGCCGGCGACGCAGCCAGCGCTGCTACGCGAAGCCGCCGAGGCATCCGCGAGCGCTCCGAACCTGATGCCGCTACGCCTCAGCGCTCGATCGAGCCGCAGCAACGGCTGCAAGCCGAATCGAGAAGCCCGCAGGCGTGCGCGAAGCTCACGAGACCCGCAGCGCTCGCAAAGCGGGCCGGCGCGCAAGCGGTGGCGCGGTATGCGGGGGGGTGAGGTATCGAGACGGTGGCTGCGGTTGGCTCTGCGCTTTCGGGCTGTGGTCATATTGCAGCTTATCCAATACGCCCCGTATCGAGACGGTGGCTGCGGTTGGCTCTGCGCTTTGGTTCTTTCGCGGAACCGATGCTTGTGCTGGTTCGAGTATCGAGACGGTGGCTGCGGTTGGCTCTGCGCTTTGAATTACGCCTAGTTCTGTGCTTAATTCCGCTCCACATCGCGAGACGGCCGGCGCTGCCGGGACTACTCGGCGATTGATGGTGCTCGCAAGGCACCATCAAAGCGAACGTATCGAGACGGACGGCGCTGCCCGGGACTACTCGGGCGGGTCATTGCGGTTCCCGCGCGGAACCGCAATCGGGTATCGAGACGGGCCGGCGCTGCCCGGGCGCCTATCTCACTCCTAGTGTCGCTGTCGACACCAAGCCGGCCAGGACATCGAGCGGGTGCTACGCCGGCAGCATCCGCGCCCTGGCATCCATCGCTGCGCGCAACCTGAGCCCATCGCGCTCGCCCAGCAGTGCAGGCGCATGGTGCGCCAGGAGCAGCGGCCAGGTGGCGGTCAGGGTGAACTGAGAGACGGCGGCAGCCGTGCGCCTGTCTGCGTCGCAGGCAAACGTGTCGAGCTCCATCAGCAGCCGGTCCAGCAGTTCGGTCATTGCGACCGCCAGGCGGGCGCGTGAATCATCGTCAAGGGACGCAGCCTCGATCGTGCCGGTCAGGTCGGCCAGGATCTCGCGGCGGGCAGCATCCAGCACGGTGCGCATGCCGCGAAGGATAAATCATCCTGACGTGCCTCGTGCCCGCGTGCACGATGCTGCTCGCGGCGTCGGGCATGTCCACCATATCCACCAGCTCGGCGAGCGTGCGCAGCTCGCGCCGCACGCGGTCGATAAGCTCGTCACGCGTCATGCGGGTAGGGTGGTAGCGGCCTGGTCCTGGGACGCGCCGGAAGTCCCCGAGTCAGCGACTTCCACGGCGTACGGCCGGTATTTGTGCAGCGGGCAATCCGTGATCTGGCAAGCTCGAACCTCGGCAACGTCGTAGCTCACGCACTGCAAGCACATGGCCCGGATCGCCATGCGCGGACTGGCGGTGCCGGCCAGCGCTCGCGTGTGAATGCCGGCGTACTTCGGCGGTGCCCGATCCCTCATCGCTCGACCTCCTGCGCGTCGCGCATCGCCGCCATCAGTGCACACTGCGCGTCAGTCGCGCCAGCAGCGCGTCGGCATCCTCATCGCGGCCGACCCTGGGGACAATTGACTCGGGATGCAGCGTCTCGATCAGCTCGCGCAGCAGGTCGAGCGTTCGCGCCCACATGGGCCGTGCGGCGTCCTCCGGGTCGACCGGCTGCAGCACGACCAGGTAATCGCCGCGAACGTCGGCGGCGCCGAGACCGGCCTCGCGCAAATGCGCGCGTGTGGTAATCACCGCGGTGCCGCCGGTAGGCGCGTCGATCTCCTGCCATGGGTTCATTCCATTTCTCCCCGCTTCACTGTGAGCCTCCAATACGTCGACGTAGACTTGCCACCAGGGCGCGCGCCGGTGCTGCGCGTCAAGGCGAGCCACATGGCGCCGTCATGGCTGACATACTCGCCCTGGTCGTAGTTCTCGTCGTTGCGCCAGGACCCGCAGTAAAGCATTCGGCCCTCTCGCATCTGCATCGTCGGCTTGGCGCCGCCAGCGGCCTCGATCTTCTCGAGGCGATCGTGCAAAAGGTTGATCGCATCGACTATTTGTTGTTCGCTCTCTTTGAGCCCGTCTAGCATCGCGAACAACATTTTGACCGTTGCCGGCTTCTTGCTTGTTCGGGGGTCGTCCTTATGGCCCGTCTTGGCCTTGGCGGCCGGCCGGGATTCGGGCGTCGCTTCCGATTCCGGTGCCGGCTCCGGATCCGGGTTCGCGAAGGCCTCGCGCGCCCGCTCCAGGTCGAGCTCGATTTGCTGCAGGGCGGCGCTCACCACTTCCGGCCCGAGCGCCCGGGCATACTCCGAGTCGAGCAGCAGCAGCTGCTTTTTCGCCTCTAAGCTGACGATTGCCAGCGCGATTGTGGGCGTCTCGAATTGACGCGCTCGCCCCAGCACCTTGTGCAGGTCGAACGGGGCTTCGCCGCGGGCCTGGGGCGCGTTGCCGCGGCGGCGGGCGACGGGTGCCAGCGCCGCCGGGGCGATGCCGGCCTGGCGCAGCCAGTGCGCTCGATCGCCCTCGTCGACTGCCACGGCCCACAGCTGCGGATGCGTTTCCCGCCAGCCGCGCACGGCGCTCTCCGGCGGACTGTAGCCGGCCGCCATGCGCTGCGCGAGCTCGAGCGGCGTCCGCGGCTCCGGATCGGGCGCGCGCCGGGCCTGGTGCCGCGCCATGCGTTCGACATCGGTCCTCATGCTATGAGCCCTCGTAGGTGGCGCCGGTGATCGTGACAACGGCGTTCTGCCGGCCGACAACCCAGTTGACGCGCCGCGAGACCCGAATCCCAACCGAGTCGGCCTGGAACAGGCTGACCAGGCTCGTGGTCGTCATCCCGGTCGGCACGGTCGTGTCCCCCGTCGGCTCGTCGTCCATCTCCACCGAGCCCGAGGTGCTGCGCATGACTTCGATGCCTGCGTCGGCCACGGCGATGGAACTGGCATCGACCAGCGCGATGACGCCACCGCTGGAATCGAACGTGCACACCGACGACGTGATCACCGGCATGTCCAGCAGCACGCCGCCGCGCGGGCCCAGGCGGGCCGCGTAGCCGATGCCGAAGGACAGCGCGATGCGCGCAGCCAGTACCGGATGCATGACCCAGGCGGCGGCCGCGAGGTCGCCCTCGAAGATCTCGATGGCGGCCGCGATGTCGTTGCCGATGACGCCGCTGCTGACGAAGCTCGGCGCGGCGTACGTGACGCTGCGCGGAATCTTGTCGGCGACGCCCGCGTTGGTCGCGTCGATGAAGGCGGTATCCGACGCCTCGATCGCCGCCCGGCGCATGTCATCCAGAACCATCTGCTCGACGGCGGGCGAAGAATACTCGAGCGTATCCGCGCTGTAGATGATGAGCGCGGGCGCTCGCAGCGGCCTGATGGCCTGCCGAGTGAACGCCGTGCGTGAAACCGGCGCCGCCTTGCCGGATTCGGTCCACAGCGCCGTCGCGCCGCCGGTCTGCGTCACGATCGGGACGTGGGGCGCCACCATGCGCGCCTGCAGCTTGCCCAGGATCTCGTCCGGCCGCACCAGCCCGAGAAACGAGGCCGGCCCGATATGCGTGCCGGTGACCGCGGCGTGATCCGCATCGGTCGAGCTGCCGCCGGCAACGGCAGCCATGCGGATCTCCGTGGCAACAACCGAGTTTGCGCCCCAGCGCTCGGCCGCGTACTGCGCCGCGTCCTGCGGTCTGCGGACAGCCAGCGCGATCGCGCGCCTCGCGAAATCAATGCCGGCCGGGCCGCCTCGCATCTGAACTCGATCCATCGTTCGCCCCTCAAAAATCCAGGATCATCCGCGCCTGCTGGCGTCCGCCGCAACGGCTAATGCGGTGACGAACCCGCAGTCACCGCAAACGCGCCAAATGGCGCCATCGCGCTCCACGCGCAGGCGCTCGATGCAGTACCCGCCGATCTCCCGGCCGTCGAGGCGGTGCAAGGCACGGCCGATCGTCCGAGCCGACGTGCTGCGGGCGACACCCCGGATCGCCGCGGCGAGCGGTGCGGCATGCAGCGCCAGCGCCGCGAGATCACCGCTCGTGAACTCCGCCCCGCCGGTTGCGGCATGCACCGCGGCCAGGAACTCGACCGTCGCGGCATCCGGCGCCGTGCGCCGAATCTCGAGCGCCAGGCGCAGCGCCCGCAGCTCGGCGATCAGCTCACGCGCCAGGTCGTCAGTCATCGAGGGTTATCGCCCAGGGGCTTTGGGCCAGAGCCAGGCCGCGCCCCGCCCCCGCCCGCGTTCTTCCGCGCCCCGCCGCTTCGCCCTTTCAAGCCCGCCATTTGCTGAACACCGTTAAAAAGTCGAAGGTTTTTTGCGTATGCGAGGACGATTGGTTTCCGTACGGGCTAAACCCTGATGCGCGACCACCCCCCGCTATCACCGCGTCCTCGCGCGCTGGACCGCTCGCACCGGTGCACGTTGCTCCCGGCGCGCAGCCTCGAGCTCGGCCAGCGCTTCCTCGCAAAGCCGCTGCGCATCCGGATGTCCGGCCAGCACAGCAGCGCAGGCGGCGCTGTAGCGCTTTTTCGCGAAGGTCATGCGGTCGGTCATTGGTCCGCTGCCCCGAAGGCTGCTCGTTCGAACTCGGTTCCGTACATGCCCATCGTCTCCTTGGTTTGGTGCTGCTCTTCAACGTGAGGAGTGCGCGCGCGCTCCCCCTATAACCCCCTGTCGCATGCGACGCATACGACGCAGTGGCGTCTTGCGTCGTTGCGTGTCGCATACAGAAATCAGCATACGACGCATGCGGCGCGTCCCTCTGAAGTGAGCACGAAAACGGCAACTGCGTGACGGTTCTTGCGTCGCATGCCATCCTCGGCAATGTGCTGCATCTGGCGCAATTGCTCGATTTGTCGCCAAAATCGGCGCGTTTTGGGCTTGCCGCCGCCCTTCAAACTTGCCGGGAATTCCGGCCGCTGAGCCAGCACGAGATAGGCGGTACGCGAGCCGGTAGCCGCCGACGGTACGTGCAGCCCGGCGTCGATGCAGCCGCGCATGGCAAGGCGAATACCTTGCAGTTCGTCGCGATCCTGTACCTTGCGATCGAGGTGCGATGGCGCCGGCTCTGGCAGGAACATGTGCGCTTGGTCGTCCCAATGCCACGTCATCGCCTGCTCGTTCGGCCCGAGATTCGATTTCTGCAGTTCCAGTTGCAGCCGTCCGGTACGCTGCGCTCGCCCGCCGTCCTCGTCCTGCTCGGTCTCGGGGTAGAGATACCAGCGCGCGCGGACAGCGTTGTGCCAGCCTGTCGAGCCGCTGTAACCCTCGCTCGTCGCTGCATTGCCGGCGGTCAGCTTGGCCACATGGCCCACTAGCAGCAATGCGCCGGTATCGCTCGGCACTAGTGCGAGCAAAGCGTTGACGTAGCGCTTTACCTCGGTGCGTGCGTTCTCATTGCCTCCGAAGGTGTCGGTCACGCCATCGACCATAAGCACCTTGGCGCCCGAATCTCGCATGCGGGCCTCAAGCTGACCGAATGCCGGGGTGACACATAGCCCGGTACGCGGATCACGGTCCCATAGGATCGAGTCATGCCCGACCAGCTCGACGATGTTCAGATGCCCGGCCAGCACCGCGAGCGATACCCGCAGGTGTCGGCAAATGCGATCGAGCCGCCAATGCAGGACGCTCTCGCGATCCTCGCACGACAGATACAGCACACGCCGCCGCTCGCATGTCATACCTGCGAACGGTAGGCCGAGTGCAATGCACACGGCCAAATGAAGCGCGATCGCCGACTTGCCGACGCCGCCATGCCCGGCTAGCAATGTTGCATACCCGGCCGGCAGCCAATCCTTGACGACGAACTGCGGCTGCTCCGGCTCGCGTGTGGCAAGCGCGGATAGATCGATAGGACTAGGCCATTCGGCCGAGTTAGATGCACCAGGCGCCTCCGTCGTGCCCCCTGGCGGCGGTACATCGGCTGTCCAATCCCCGGCGCCCTCATACGCGGGCTTCGGCTTATCGCGCTGATATTTGCCGATCGCGCTGTCGGCCAGTCGCCGCAGCGACTTGCGCCTGTTCTGCCACCGCGCATCGTGCGGCGCCTTCGATTGATCCATCAGCCCTTCGAGGGTTGCCACGATGTCATCAGCGGCCATGCCGCGCCCAGCGAACCGGGCCCCGAGGCTGCGCAGCGCTTCGTGATAGTTTTCGCCGCTGAGGATGGCATTGCGCATGTCCTCATCGGTCGCGACTTCCGCCGTCTGCGTGGAGCTCGCCCGCGGCGGTCCGATCGCAATCTCGGCCAGGTTCGACAACAGGTTGATGCACGTGCCGTCCTCGGGGTCGCCGAAGGTGGCAAGGCACTGGTATGGATGCCCGTTGACGCGCCCGTAGTAGTACGTCTGCGAGAGGGTGAAGCTCTCGCCCGTCAGAATGCCGCCCAGCGCGCCGTTGAGCCGCCGCATGAGCATGTCGCGATGGTGTACTGGTAGATCGGCCGACAGCGGCGCCAGGACGCGCCAGCGCGGCTTCGCGTCGGTATGCGATGGTGATGTGTAGACGCAGGCTCGGATGCCGTGCCGCTCGAGCATGTCGATGGCCTCCATCGGCGAGACGGCGCCGGCGTCGTAGTCGCCCTCGATGCCGCTGATGCCGAGCATGTTGGCGTCGGTGCGCAGCGCACCTTTCTCGGTCCGATCGTCGCCGAAGGTGCCGAGCTTCAATAGCGGCGCATCGGCCTTGCGCTCGTACGCGTCGGCATTCGTGAGGCGGGCGAACAGGTCCGACCAGGACAAAGCATATTCGTGCTTCGTCTGCGCGCTAACATCGGCGAACCGCGTCACCTTCAGTAGACGCTGCGCCTCGCTCATCGCCGCCGCCGCTTGTGCTCGAAGAGCCTGGCGCGGGCGCCGAGCGCAAACCACTGCACCAGCGGGTCTATGCGGTCGTCATCGACTTGCGGATGCTGCTCGGCGGGGGTATGCTCTCGGCTCCTCCCTGAGCCGTGCCCTTCGACGCCCCCCTTGCCCGGGGGCGTTCGTTTATCCGGCGGGCTCATGCGGCGGCCTTCACATCGCGCCGCGCGCGCAGCTCGCGCCCCATCTCGCTGCGCATTCCCGCTGTAGCATCCCGCTCGGCGATGCGCTCGGCGACCCACTGCTCGATTTCACTCTCGAGCCAGCCGGTCGCCTTATCACCGAGGGGGACTTGCCGCGGGAAAGTGCCGGCCGCGACGCGCCGGTAAATCACCCGGGCCGAAAGCCCGGTATGGCGTTGCACTTCCGGCAATCTGAGAATTCGCACCATTCGCTTGCCTCGTCGTGACATTGCGTGCGACGAGTATTCACGAAAGCGGATGCGAATTGCGCATTCAAACTGCGGCCGTACTACTTTCGCCGCAGTTTGGCTATCTCGACCCGCAGGTCGTTGTCATGGTCGCGCAGGAATGAGGCGGTTACGAGCCTCTTGCGCTTGATGTCGATGTAGACCGGCACCGCGGCGGAATGCAGGATGGCAATGGCCTTTGCTCGCCAGCCGTGCGTGCCCTTAGAAGGAATTTCGAAGCTTGCTTGTTGCAGTTGATGTGCGCAGGCGCGGACGATGACCAGTGCTCGCCGGCTCTTCGGTTCGCCCGATTTCTTGCCGCCGCTAGCGTGGAGCTCGCGCCGCTCGAGCGCCTCGTATTCGCGCCAATACGCGTGCGCCTTGTCTGGATCCTTGAACTGTCGGGTCAGTTGATGCGTGGCGGTTTTGAGGTCGAGGCTTTCGTCGCCGTCGTCGAAGTGCCAACGGATTTTGAGACGAGGCCGCCCCGGCTTTTCGGCCGAGGCGGTCTTGCTGGTCTTACGCTTCTTCACGCGCTCCCCGCGACCTTGCCCATTGACCGCGTATCGAGCACCACACGCGCCGCGTGCAGCGCGGTGTCCACCCGCAGCGGATTTGGAGGCTGCTACCGCCGCTTCGGCCCGCAGTCGCGGCAACGCGATAGCCAGCCAGCAGCGGGCCGCGTATGCCGGATTTTCGAGGCAGCGATTCGTCTCGGCTTCAGCCGTCGCGGGTGTCACCGTGGGTATGCACTTCACCCACGGCTCGATCGCCGCTATGCATTCCTCGATCCGCCCGGCACGGTACTGCGCCTCGACGTGATCGAGCAGGCTGCGGATATCGGCGGGGATCATTTCGCGTCCCACCCCGCCAGTGCTTCGTCGACGATGCGGCGATGATCGAAGCTCGCCCACTGCGCGCCGATCACGTCGCCCATCAACAGGCGCCAGAGCTCGATCGGAACCCGGAAACCCGACGTAAGCGCGCGCGGTCCGATCGGGTGCTTGCCGCCGTCCAACTTCACCGCCAACCGCTCGGGAACGCGGAAGGCAACCTGGTCGCACAGCTCGGCGATGACCGCGTAAGTCTCTTTTGGGATCGGCACCGGCAGGTTGACGGCCCACCGGGTCGGGATCTCAATGAACGTGCCCTGCGAAGTCCAAACGGGGCGGAAATCGGGTGCGTTGTGCGCGATGGTCAAGTCGCTGATACGCGCGTCCGGCGCGCTGCCGCCGGATTGGTGCTTGAATCGCCAGCCATCGGAATGGCGGACGATGGCGCCGTCCAGAACGGACGGTAGCGGGGGTTTAGAATTGGTGCCAACCATGGTGCGATCTCCTAGTCAGATTGCTTCGTGGCCAGCGGCGCAGTCGGCTTCCATCCGGCTGCGTCGCGCCTCTCGCCGGTGAACCGCACCGGCTACGGTATTTCTCTATGCGGTGCGTCGCCCTCCATGCAGTTGCACGACATCACCGGGCAGCTTGTTGCAGTACGCCGCCCAGGCTTCCATCAGCTTGCGCCGACGCTCCAGCAGGTCGCCGCGCTGGTAGGCGGCCTCGACCTTATCCTTGAGCGCATGCGCGAGCGCTGCCTCGGCGAGCTCCCGCGGGAAGTTCGTTTGCTCGGCGCACCAGTCCCGAAACGTCGAGCGGAATCCGTGCGTGGTCAGCTCGGCATGCCCCATCTCGTCGAGCAATTCGAGGCACGCCGCGCCGGTCAGCGGCTGCCCGATCTTCCAGCCTGGGAAAATGTAGTCGGACTGCTTCTTGTCCTGCAGCCGCTTGAGCACGGCGCCGGCTTCCTTGGTCAGCGGCACGCGATGCTCACGGCCGGCCTTCATGCGCTCGGCCGGAACCGTCCAGACGCGCGCCTCGAAGTCGATCTCTCCCCATTGCGCGTTGACCGCTTCCGAAACCCGCGCCGCCGTCAAGATGATGAACTGCAGCGCGCTGGGCGCGACACCCTCACGGGTGCGCAGCTGGGCCATGAAGGCGGGCAGTTCGGCGTAGGGCATCGCCGCGTGATGCTTCACCTTCTGCACCTTCGAGCGCATCGGCAGGAGCTTGTCCAGATGCCCGCGCCAGCGCGCCGGGTTGTCGCCGCTGCGGTAGCCGCGCACTGTCGCCCAGCCGAGCACGTTCTCGATCCGGCCGCGCAACCGGGTTGCCGTCTCGGTCTTGGTGTACCAGATCGGCTCCAGCACCTTCATCACCAAGCCGGTGTCGACGGCGGCCACGGGCAGCGAGCCGAACACGGGCGACGCGTAGGTGTTGAGCGTGGCTGTCCACTGCTCGGCGTGCTTGGGATTGCGCCAGCCCGGCTTGTGCGCGTCGATGTAGGCGCTGGCGCAGGCATCGAACGTCATGCCCTTGGCCGCGCTCACGGCGAGCTTGTTCTCTCTCTCGCGCTTCGTCTGCAGCGGGTCGATGCGCTCGGCCAGCAGTGCGCGGAACTCGAAGGCCTTGTCCCGGGCGCGATCGAGCGTTATGGCGTTGACGGAGCCGAGGCCGATCTCGGTCTGCTTGCCGGCGCGCTCGTACATGAAGGACCACGACTTCGTGACGTGCCCGGCCGGCTGCTTCTCGACCACCAGGTAGAGGTTGCCGCCGTCGGCGTGCCGTCCCGGCTCTTTCGTCTTCGTGACGAACAGCGGGGACAGCCGGTGTATGCCTCGTCTCGCCATCGCTTCCTCACCGCCCGGTGGCGGAGACATCTCCGCCAAACCCAAGTCCCTAGGACTGGCCCTAGTTGGACGTTGGCATTGTGAGGCACGTAACGGCACGCGTCAACGCAAAATGTAGCCTTCTTTCATAGAGGAATGGACACGCGGCGTCACGAAGCGGCGCGAGTGCTTTTAGGACTCCCTCTCCGCCAGCGGTTTGCGCGCGCTTCAAGGCTTCGTCGTCGGACGCCCGGAATGGGCTGGTCGTGCGCAAGCGCGCAACAGGGGCGAAACCGATGTCGCCAAACAGCGACAGCGAGCCATCTCCCTTCGATGCATCCCGCGATTCGATCGATGCGCGCATGCCGTCTCCCCGCTTCTTGGATTTTCGCACCGCAATGCGCCTGCGTGATCCATCCACCATGCAGACTATTCCCGCGACATACGCAAGGCCGATTGCAGGCTCGTTCGCGAACCTGCGGCGGCGCAATCCCTATTTGACGGCGAAGCAATAGAGCAGGCCGTCGCCGCCGCTGGAACGGAGCGCCTCCTGGCTGCAGCCGCGCGATGCGTGCGATGAGTTCCAGGACTTGGAGGCTGCGTCGTCGCGAAGCCCCATGCGATCGTGATGGCCGACGAGCGCTGCACCCTCGCCGCTTTGCGTCCAGTTGCCGCAGGTCATGTTCTTTTCGTCCGTCGGCGCGCGGCCGTCGGGCATGGTGCCGGTGAGGATGTCGTGCCGATTGGGCTTGTCGCCGCGGCCATTGATGACCTCGCCCTTTTCACTCAACACGGTCTCCTTGGTGAGGTTGTTGCTGTCGCCGTGGAGGTCGTCCACGGACTTGGCGATCACGACCCCCTTGGCGTTGCGCCATGGACCGCTGCCGATTCGCTCGCGCGCATTGACCGCTTTGGCGCCGTCCGCCGCCTGGGTGCTGAGGTAGGCTCGCCAGGTTCGCTTGCCGGCGCCGGCGTTGGCAGCCAGCGACTGGCAGTGCTTGTCCGCGCCTGCAAGCCCGTCCAGGTCGGCGCCTTTGCCCAGGCCGACGCTCGTTGCAAAGAAACTCATGTCGGCTGCCTGCGCCGCGACTGCAGCGGTTGCCAGCAGCACTGAAGCCGATATGCATGTCAGGTGCCGAGTCAGCGTGGTCATTGTCGCCTCCGATTGGTGAAATGCGGTTCTCATCGAGCCGGCTTTCCTGCAATGCAAGTCGATACCGAGCCGGCCCGGATGGGAATACAAGACTCGACCCCTAAACCTTCCAGCGATCGAAATCGAGGCCATGATTTTCGCTTCGCTCCGATCCCGCAATCTATGACCGTGTGGTCGAATCGACTAAGATTGCCGAGCTGTTCAGAGCAGACGTGGCGACCATCGCGTGGGCCATGCAGCATGGGCGTGGCGGCAGCATGCTGCAATGAAGGAGCAAGAATGCGTATTTGGGTGCAGGTATTTTCTTCCCGGGATAGAAATCCCAACTTTCATGGCGCGCTGGAAGAGCACCTCCGGTCGGTGGTCGAGCCTGGCGTCGAGATCGAGGTCCATGGAACACGAAAAAGTGGCCTCGGCGAGCAATTCCGCTTCTTTCAGGCGATCGACACGCCGGACATCATTGAAAACATTCTCGCCTGCCGGTCCGCCAAGGGGAGCCAGCGCTACGATGCGTTCGTCTCGCTCAATTCCACCGATCCCGCTCTGGTCGAAGCACGCGAAATACTCGATATCCCGGTTCTCGGCCACGATACAGCCGAAAATGGCCGAGCACCTCGGTCAAGCCGTGGTGGTCGACAATCGACCCGGCGCCGCAGGCATGATCGGCACCCATCTGGCGGCGCGCGCGGCCGCCGACGGTTACACCATCCTGCTTGGCGCAGCGGGTCCCAACGCCATACTTCCGCTGATCAACCCCAAAGCGCCTTACGAGGCGCTCGGGGATTTCGCCGCGGTCTCGCATTTCGCCAATACCGTATACGTCGTGGTCGTCCATCCATCGCTGCCGGCAAACTCGATCAAGGAACTGGTCGCGATGGCCAAGGCCCGACCCGGCAAACTGACCGTTGGTGTGTCCGGTACCGCGACACCGGGTCATATCACCAGCGAGTTCCTGCGGGTCGAATCCGGCATCGATCTCGTCTCCGTGTTCTACAAGGGCGTCGCCCCCGCGATCGTCGAGGTGATCGGCGGGCAGATCAACATGGCGGTCGTGACCATTTCTCCGGTGTTGCCGCATGCGAAAGCCGGCCGGCTCAAAGTGCTCGCCGTCACATCGGCCCGGCGAGCCACGCAACTGCCGGATGTGCCGACCATCGCCGAATCCGGATACCCTGGCTTCGTGGTGGTGAACTGGTACGGGGTACTGGCACCCGCGGGCACGCCGCGCGACGTGATCGGGAAGCTTGCGCAAGCGGTATCGAGAACGGTGACCGCGCCCGAGGTGCGCGGGCGCCTGATCGCGGCCGGCCTGGAGGTGGTGGAGTCGACACCCGCAGAATACGCCGAGTTCAGGAAAAACGACCTGGCGAAGTGGGCCCGAATGATCAAGGAAGGAAATATCCGCATCGAGTGACACGCGCCGGATACCTGCGGATTCGGCGAGACCAGATCGATGGCATACGGGATGATGAAGCGATAAGCTCGTAGCCGTGCAGACGGACGCAGTACCATCCGCAGTTCGTCGTGCATGGCGCCCAGGCCTGGATTCCATGTGGCTCGGCGCTCGACCACGCGACCGTTCGGAGGGACGTCATGCCAACTCGATATGGTGATGGGCTCGCGATCGCATTCGTTGTCGGTAGCTTGTCCGCCGCGTCGCAAGCCTGCGCACAGGGGCAACCGAAATATCCGGACAAGCCCATTCGCCTGGTGGCCTCGACCACGGCGGGCAGTCAGCCCGACATGATCGCGCGCATGATCGGGCAAAAAATGCATGAGCAGTGGGGACAGCCCGTCGTGGTCGATAATCGGCCCGGCGGCGGGGGCACGCTGGCGGCGGCACCCGTGGCGAAGGCATCGCCGGATGGCCACACGCTGCTCTACGCCTTGCCCAATTTCGCGACCAGCGCGGTATTGCAGCGAAGCCTCTCCTACGATCCGCTCAAGGACTTCACCGGCGTCGCCCATATCGGGATCAGCACCAATGTACTGGTTTGCTCGCCCGCGCTGAACGCAAGATCGGTTGCCGACTTGATCGCTGCGGCGAAGGCTCGGCCCGGCAAGCTGATCTTCGCCTCGTCCGCGATCGGCTCGGCCAGCCATCTGACCGGCGCCCGCTTCGGCTTCATCACCGGAATCAAGACGGTACAGGTCGCATTCAAGGGCGGGCCG
>WHTS01000143.1:11912-13479 GCA_009377585.1 Betaproteobacteria bacterium | reverse complement strand
GCCCGACTGAACTGCGCAGGCCCGACTGAACGGAGGTCCCCATGCTGCCCACCCGGCAATTCATCGAGCTCACCCAGCCCGAAATCGCGGCCCAGTTCAAGCACAACCCGCTCGTCATACTGCCCGCGGGCAGCGTCGAGCAGCACGGCCCGCACCTGCCCACCGGCACCGATATCTTCGCCAGCATCGCGATCGGCGAGGAAGTGGCCAGGCGCATGGACGGCCTAGTGCTGCCTGCGTGTCCGTTCGGCGTCACGCCCATGCACATGCCGTTCGAGGGCACGATCACGCTCACGCCGGATACCTACATGCGCGTGCTCACCGAGGTATGCGTGTCCACCGCGCGCCACGGCGCGAAGTATCTGCTGATCATCAACTGGCACGAAGGCAATATCCCGTCGCTGGCGATCGCCTCGGAGGCGCTGCACCGCGAGCACGGCATGACCGTGCTCACCGTGCAGGCCTGCTACGTGGCGGCCGAGATGTTCGGCAACGAGATGGGCGGCCTCACCCACGGCGGCGAGATCGAGGCGCACGCCGTGCTCGCCTGCCGGCCGGATCTGGTGCATCTCGACCGCATCGACTATTCGTCCGAGCACGACCATGGGCACAAATGGGACAAGCTGCGGCGCACGCGCGCCTACCAGCCGGTGCTGACCGACATCCGCACCATCGCCGCGACCGGCTGGTACGGCAATCCGGAGCACGCGACCGTGGACAAGGGCAGGCGCATGCTCGACGGGATCGCTGCGGCCATCGCCGCCGAGGCAACCGAGATCTTTCGCCAGCTCGACGCCGTGCAGGGCGGCACGGCCGAGATCAAGCAGCTGCGCAAGGCGAGCTGAGCAGCATCGCCGCACGTCGCCCGCGTCCGCCTGTGAGCGTGGTAGTTCCTGTTCCGCTCGGCAGGGGAGAACGTCGAGCGGGTAGTGCTGCGCACCGCGGCGCCGCAAAACCGCGTCTAGTGACGACGCTCAGTTCGCGGTCTCGGCCGCGACCCAGTCGACAATCGCGACGATCGCCAGGTCCGCGGCGGCCTTGAGCGCGTGCACGCTGCCCGCCGCATCGACGCTCGTGCAAGGCCGTTCGGACCGAAACAGGCGCTGCGCGCGCGGCTTGCGCTGCGCGCTGCTCAAGCGCGCCCGCATGCGCACCAGCGCGCGGCTGCTCGACGGGGTATCGACCACCTGCTCGAACGTTTCCAGGTGCACGCGCAACAGATAGTCGACCGACAAGCCTTCGGTGACCATGCTGAAACCGTTGCGCGCAGCCTGTCCCAGCGCGTCGCGCAGCCGCTGCGTGAGGAGCTCGGCCGGCGGTGCAGCCCAGCGGCTGAGCGAATAGGGACGCAACTGCGCCGGATCGCGATACGCCAGCCGATACACGATCGCCTGGGTCTGCAGCCACGAATTGGCCGAGACCTCGGCCAGCGCCACGCGCGCAGGAAGCGGCTGCGTCGGCGCCGGCGCCGGATCGATGCCGAAGTCGTACAGCGCTGGCTGCACCGTGTTGGGTGCCAGCGTGCAACCGCCGAGGAGGATGCTCGCGCTGGAAACGATGCTCGCGC
>WHTS01000143.1:4651-11868 GCA_009377585.1 Betaproteobacteria bacterium | reverse complement strand
ATGCTCGCACCAGAAACGATGCTGGCGCGAAGGGCGGCACCGAGGAAGTGGCGGCGCTTCATCGGAGCGCCCCCTGCGCGAAACCGGGCTCGCCCGGGCCGGGCGGCAGCGCTGCGCGCCCGAATACCACGCTGGAAGGATTGGCACTCAAGTCCGCGATCAGCCGCTCGAGACTGCGCGAGCTGCGCGTGAGGTCGTCGAGCAGCAGGTGCACGCGCGGCAGCGTTTCGTTGCCCGCGACCGAAACCAGCGTATCGCCCGCGCGCGCCACCTGCTCGACCGACGCGCCGATCCGCTCGGCGCTCGCCGCCACCCGCTCCAGCGTCCGGCTGCGCTCGTCGAGCGTGGCGGCAAGCCCCCGCAGATCGGCGATCAAGGCATCGGCGTTCGTGAGCGTCTTGCCGGCGCGGCTCGCCAGTTCCGGGACTGCGTGCGCGCTCTTCTGCAGCGCCGTGGAGACGGCGCTCACGTCCTGCGCCGCGCGCTCGAATGCAGCCAGCGTGCGCAGCGCCTGCTGCCGATTCTCATCATCGAGCCAGATCTCGAGCTTGGCCGCGACCGCGGCGATGCGCCCGATCGCCTGCTCGCCCGAGCCTGTAACGCGCTCCAGGAACGAGGGCCGCAATTCGATCCTCGCCTGCTCGGAATCGGCCGGATCGCGCAGCGCGCTGCTGCTGCCGTCGTCCTCGAGATGAACGTACGACAGCCCGGTGATGCCCTGGGGAGCCAGCTCGGCGTAGGTGCCGCGGGTGATCGGCGTGCCCTGGCTCACCGAGATATCGACCAGGATCGTGCGCGGATCGGCGGAATCGAAACGGATGCGATCCACCTTGCCGACTTCGACCCCGCGATAGCGCACGTCCGCCTGCGCGTTCAATCCGCTCACTACGCCGCGGGTGTGCAGGATATAGCGGTCCTGCGCGATCGGCTCGCCGCGCAGCCACAGTGCGGCTGCGACCAGCGCCGCGACCAGCACCAGGGTGAACAGGCCGGCCGCCAGTGCGTGTGCCTGATTTTCCATTTAGGCTATCGTTAGATCGGCATCAGACGCTGCACGTCCTCGAGCACCTCGAGGGCGCGCCGGCCGCGCTCGCCTTGGAAGAAATTGCATACGAACGGATGGTCCAGCGCGGTGATCTCGCGCAGCGGCCCGACCGCCAGCAGGCGTTGTTCGCACAGCACGGCAACGCGATCGGCCAGAGACACCAGCGTATCGAGGTCGTGCGTCACCATCACCACGCTCAGACGCATCTCCCTGCGCAGTTCCTCGATGAGCGCGACGAAGCTTTCGGAACGGTCCGGATCGAGCCCGGCCGTCGGCTCGTCGAGGAACAGCAGCTCCGGATCGAGCGCGAGCGCGCGGGCAAGACCGATGCGCTTGATCATACCACCCGACAATTGCGCCGGCATCTTGGCGGCATGCTGCGCTTCGATGCCGACCATCTGCAGCTTCGAGATCACCAGGTCGCGGATCACGTCCTCGTCCAGCGTGCGCAGCTCGCGCAATGCCAAGGCGATATTGTCGTAGACGTTGAGCGCCGAGAACAGTGCGCCGTTCTGGAACAGTACGCCCCAGCGGCCGCGCACCGATTCGAGCTGCGCACCGCTGCAGGCGTCGAGATCGATGCCGAACACCCTCACGCTGCCCCGATACGGCCGCTCCAGACCCAGCATCTGGCGCAGCAGCGTGGTCTTGCCGCTGCCCGAGCCGCCCACCACGCCGAGCACTTCGCCGCGCCGCACGCTCAAGTCGATGCCCCGGTGCACGACGGTGTGGCCGAAGCGGCTCCACAGGCCGCGCACGTCGATGACGTTGTCCTGGTCCGGGCCCGCGGCGGCGATCGCTGATTGCATGGGGTTCAGAATGCAAGCCCGACGTTGCGAAAGGCGATCGCGAACACCGCGTCGACCAGGATCACGATCGTGATCGCGGTGACCACCGAGCTGGTGGTGCCGCTGCCGAGGCTCTCGGTGTTCGGCCGGATGCGCAAGCCGTAGTGGCACGCCAGCACCGCGATCAGCACGCCGAACACGGCCCCCTTGCCGATGCCGAGGTAGAGGTTGGCGATGGGTACCGCCCCTGGCAAAGCCTCGATGAAGTAGCCATAGCTCAAACCCAGCTCGGCGTGCGCCGCCACCATCCCGCCCAGCAGCGCCACGGCGTCGGTCCACAGGATCAGCAGCGGCAGCCCGAGCGCGAGCGCGATTACTTTTGGCAGCACCAGGCGCGAGATCTGCGGAATTCCCATCACCGACATCGCATCCAGCTCCTGTGTGACGCGCATGACGCCCAGCTGCGCGGTCATCGACGAGCCGGAGCGTCCTGCTACCAGGATCGCGGCGAGCACCGGCCCGAGCTCGCGGATGATGCTCACACCCAGGATGTTCACGATGTACACGTCGGCGCCGAAATTCTTCAACTGGTTGGACGACAGGAAGCTCAATACCACGCCGATCAGGAATCCCACCAGCGCGGTGATGCCGAGCGCCTGCGCGCCCGTGCGGTAGAGATTGGCCGAGATCTCGCGCCAGGGCGC
The DNA here is from genome assembly GCA_009377585.1 of Betaproteobacteria bacterium. Lineage (NCBI taxonomy): Bacteria > Pseudomonadati > Pseudomonadota > Betaproteobacteria > Betaproteobacteria bacterium. The sequence goes on along the minus strand of WHTS01000143.1, from coordinate 9,331 downwards.
GCGGCTCGGATGGCGCGCGAGGGCGATGAAATCGAGCACCAGCGCCCCGGTGAGCATCACCAGGTCGAGTACATGCGCGTAGATGCGCACCGCCCACGCCGCGGGCAGCCAGGCCAGGCGCTGCCAGTGCCGAATCCGCGGCAGCGCGGGCGCATCCGCCGCTGAGACCAGGCGGCGGAAAAACGACTCGTGCTCGCTCTTCACCGCGGCCCGCGGCGAGCGCGGCCGGCCCCACGCATGCCACAGCAGCGCCGCTCCGGCATGGTCCAGGTGCGCCACCGGGCGCAAGTCCCACGCGGCCGAGGCGTCCGCGGCCGCCCGCTCGAGCTCGGCCTGCAGCTCGCTCAAGCACGGCTGCAGCGCCGCCAGGCTCCACGACCCGTGTACTTCGATCGAGCGCGCGCCGTCCGCCGCGGCGTGGTACACCAGCCGAGGCGGCTCGAGGCCGGCATCCGGCGCGTTCACCGCGCGCTCCGGCGCGGCCGGGAGAAGGGACGATAGAGGGCGGGGCGACAAGGGGCGTGTTTCATGGCGATGGACACAAGCTCACTCTGCGGCCGGGAAGCGCGCGGGAAACCGCCCATGCCTCGGGTGCGAGCGGCCGCCGCGCGCAATGTCGAGCAGCAGGCTCAGCCGTGGATGTAGTTTTCGAGCTGGCGAATGATGAATTCCTGCTCGGAAATCGTCTCCTTCACCAGGTCGCCGATCGACAGCACGCCGACCAGGCGATCGCCCTCGAGCACCGGCAGGTGACGCACCCGCTTGTTGGTCATGAGGGCCATCAACTCCGGCACCGTCTGGTCGGGGCGCGCATACATCACCCGTTCGGTCATGATCTCGCGCACCTTCGTGTCTTGCGACGACTTCCCCTTGAGAATGACTTTGCGCGCGTAGTCGCGCTCGGACATGATGCCCACGAGCCGTGCGCCCTCCACCACCAGCACGGCGCCGATCTCGCGCCGCGCCATCAGCTTGAGCGCATCCAGCACGTTGCTGTCCGGGGCGACCGAGATCACTTCGGCCCCTTTCGTGTCGAGCAGCTGGCGGACGGTTTTCATGGTTGCTCCTCGCGCCTGGAGACGCCACGCGCCCTGCCGGGCGCACCCACTCGGATCGATCAGCGTGATCGATGGTAGCCCAAATCGGCACGGCGGATAAGGCTCCAGGCACTCGCGCGCGCGTCGCCGGCATCCACGCGCTCGGCGCACCGGATCGCTGGTGTCGCAGCATTCGCACGCAGCCGAGTGCCCCCGGCGTTCGGCTATTCGCCGCCCGCCGCCTGCGCCGGCGGCGCGTCGCGCTCGAGCATCTCGGCCGCCTGCTCGGGCGACAAGGCCTGGCTGAAGAGGAAACCCTGCATCTCGTCGCAACCCTGAATGCGCAGGAACCGCGCCTGCTCCTCGGTTTCCACGCCCTCGGCCACGGCGCGCAAGCCGAAGCTGTGGGCCATGGCGATCACGGCGCGTGCGACCGCCGCTCCGTTACCCGGTTGCGCGATGGAGGCGATGAAGGAGCGGTCGACCTTCACGGCATCGAGCGGAAAGCGCTGCAAGTGAGCGAGCGAAGAGAAGCCGGTGCCGAAATCGTCCACCGCCACCCGCACGCCCTGCTCCTTCAACATGCGCAAAGCCCGCACCGCGCGCTCGGCGCTCTGCATGATAGTCGCCTCGGTGATCTCGAGCTGCAAGGTGCCGGGTTGCAGGCGCGTGGCACGCAGCACGTCCTCGACGCAGCCTACCAGATTGCCATGGGCGAAGTGGCGCGGCGAGACGTTGACTGCCACGCGCACCGGTTTGGCACCGCGGTCCTGCCACATCCGCGCCTGTGCGCAGGCGGTGCGCAGCACCCATTCGCCGATGTGAACCGCCAGCCCCGTTTCCTCGGCGAGCGGCATGAAATCCGCCGGCGCAACGATGTTGTCCTCGGCACGCCGCCAGCGCAGCAACGCTTCCATGCCGACCACGTCGCGGCCGTCCATGTCGAACATCGGCTGGTAGACGAGCAGCAGCTCGCCGCGTTCCAGCGCGTGGCGCAGCGACGCTTCCAGGTCCAGTCGCTCCAGCGACAGCCGGTTCATGTGCGGCGAATAGAACTGGTACTGGTTCTTGCCCGCTTCCTTCGCCCGATACATGGCGATGTCGGCGTGCTTGAGCAGTGCATCGGCATCCTGGCCGTCGTTGGGATAAGTCGCGATCCCGATGCTGGCCGAGATGTGGAACTCGTGGCCGTCGAAGAAATACGGCTCGCCGGCCTGATCGATGATCTTCTGCGCCACGCCCGCCACCTGCATGGCGGACTCGTATTGCTCGATCAGGACGACGAACTCGTCGCCGCCGTGGCGGCCCACCGTATCGCCCTCGCGCAAGCTGTCGCGCAGCCGGTCGGCCACTTCCCGCAGCAACCGATCGCCCGCCTCGTGGCCCATGGTGTCGTTCACCACCTTGAAGCGGTCCAGGTCGATGAACAGCACCGCCACCTTGTGATCGTAGCGCGCGGCCTGCGCCAGCGCCTGCCCCAGGCGCTGACCGAAGATGGTGCGGTTCGGCAAGCTCGTCAACGGATCGTGGCTCACCACGAATTGCAGGCGGCGCTCGGTCTCGCGGCGCGCGATATGCTGGCCGATCAGGGCGCCGAGCTGACCCGCGACGCGCAGCAGATCCTGATCGGGTTGGCGCGGGTTGCGCGAGTAGAGCTCGATCGCACCGAGCGTTTCGCCATCCACGCACACCGGGAAGGCAAGAGCGGTACGCAACCCCGCGTCGCGCACGGCGGCTGCGAGCACGCTCGCTTCCTGTTCCAGATCGGCTGCCCAAACCGGCATCGCCCGGGCGAAGACCTTGCGCGCGAGCGCGGTCGTTTCCTGACTGCCAATGCGCGCCGCTTGCGCCACCGCGCCGAAGCGCTCGAGCGCCGAATCGCCCGGCGTGTGCCACCATTCCTGGCAACGCAATGTCCCTTCGCCCGGATCCGCCACCCAATGCATTCCGCATATCCAGTCGGACAGGCCGCAAAACGCCTGTATCACACGGATGACCGCGTCGCCCGCGCTATCGGATTCCGCCAGCGAGCGGGTCACGACACCCTGCAAAATCATGTGACGTTCGGCACGCTTGCGCGGCGTGCTGTCGACATAGATGCTCAGGACGGCGAAAACTCGACCGTCGCGATCCGTAAGCGGGATGGCGCGGACCTCGGCGCTGAAGCGGCTTGCGTCGCTGCGAACGCACTCGAGCTCGGCCTGCTCGATGCGCTCGCCGTCGAGAACGCGCTGCAAGCGGCGCTCGGCGCCGATCCGGTCGGCATCGGGGCCGAAAGGCAGCGCATGGCCCACGACTTCGGCGGCACGCCAGCCGAACAGCTTCTCCGCCTCGGGATTCCAGATGCGTATGCGGCCGTGCTGATCTTCGACCACCACCGCCATCGGCGCGCAATCCAGCAGGATTCCGAGCCATTTGCCGTCGTCTCCGGGGTGCAGCAGCAAGGCGTCCGTGAAGGACGGCAGATTCGATTCATGACCCACAATGATCTCGTTCTTTGGCCCGTCTCGGTGTGCGGGCGAGTCCGGCCTGGAACGCAAATGCCGTGCCGATGGGTCGTCCGGACGGCGGATTTTCACGGGTTGCACCGCTTACTCGAGCGCTCCGCGCGCTTCGAGGGCTCTCGGAGCCGCGGCCGAATCGTTCCTGCGTCCCCTGCGCTTGGCGCGATACGGTGTCGCGCCGAGCAATGCATTGCGACCCGCGCCGATGCATATGGCATAGCGGAGCGCCATGGGCCACCGCATGGCGACCGGCCCGATGAATCGGGAATATTCGGTCATGGATGCAATCTCAGCCGCATTGCCAGCGCGCGCGGCGCGCGCCTTGGTCGGTCCAATCCGCGACGCGGCGGCGCACTTCCCCAATATTGGCGAAGGCCATGGCGGCCGACGTCCCGAGGCCCACGGCATTCATGGCGCCACGGGCCGTCACCACAGTCTTGATGCGGAAACCGCGCCAGCCTCGCAGCGGCATGGTGTCGGGCAGTTGAACCGGGGGCGAGGCGTTTTGCCAGATGCCGACGATGCGGGTCTCATAGGGTGCGCCGCGGGGACTGCGGTTCGCCGAGACGAACTGCAGCTCGAACCGGACCTGGCCATCGGCGCCGGGCCCGATCTGGCCCGTGACGCGCCAGGGCGCGAGGAACTCGCCGTCGGCGCCGATCGTCGAGACTTTCACCGCCCGATCGTGCTCGGCTGCGTCGATCGGCATTTCGCGCTTGATGCTCGCCGGGCCGGCAGGCACGGCGCGCTCCAGCAGGCGCAGTACCAGCTGCAGCATCAGCAGCGGTCCGTTGAAGCTGTCGAGCTCGCGCCCTCGCTCGAGCGGGACGTCGCGCGCAAGCAGTACGCCGTTCGCCACCAGCATGAGCGCCCCCGCGCGTGCCTGTCCTGCGCGCGTTTCCTCCAGATCGAGCACGATATCGCCATTGCCCGAGCGCTGAAAGCGCCACTGTGCGGAAAACCCCAGTCGCTCCTGAGTCACGCCGAGCAGCACCCGATTGCCCTTGGCCCATTCGGAGCTCGCAACCGCCGGATCCGCCGGCGGCTGCCGGGATTGAGCCGCGGCCAGGGTCGCCGCCAAGGCGAACGAAATCCCGACCAGGGTCGTTTTGAGCCTGCAATCCATGTTTTCCGGCTGC